>CAZFYV010000285.1:0-5102 GCA_964523195.1 uncultured Pseudobdellovibrionaceae bacterium | reverse complement strand
GACTCAACAGTTGCGGCAACACTTTTAACGAAAGCTTTGGGACGTGATCGTGTCCATTGTGTTTTTGTAAACAATGGCCTTTTAAGAAAAAATGAATATACAGAGGTCCTCGCGCGCTATCAGACCATGGGATTAAATGTTGAGGGCGTCGATGCCACAGATGAATTTTTAAATGAGCTCGAAGGGCAATTTGATCCCGAAACGAAGAGAAAAATTATTGGTCGGGTATTTATCGAGGTCTTTGATTCTTCAGTTAAAAAGATGACCCAAAACGTAAAGTGGCTAGCTCAAGGAACACTTTACCCAGACGTTATTGAAAGTGTTTCTCCGAGAGGCGAATCGGTAACGATCAAGTCACATCACAATGTTGGTGGCTTGCCTGAAAAGATGAATTTAAAACTCGTAGAACCACTTCGAGAGTTGTTTAAAGATGAGGTGAGATCTCTTGGTGCTCAGATTGGAATCGATCACGACGCTCTTTGGAGGCATCCATTTCCTGGACCAGGACTTGGAATTCGTTTATTGGGCCCAATGAACAGAAAGGACCTTGATGTTTTGAGAGAGGCGGACCACATTTATATCTCAGAACTCAAAGAACAAGGTCTTTACGATAAAATTTGGCAGGCTTTCTGCGTATTACTTCCTATTCAAACAGTAGGTGTGCAGGGTGACGCCAGAACTTATGACAAAGTTTTAGCACTTAGAGCGGTGACATCTCACGATGGTATGACTGCAGATTGGTATCCATTCACTCATGAGTTTTTGAGCCATGTTTCGAATCGAATTACCAATGAAGTTAATGGGATTAACAGAGTGGTTTACGATGTGACGTCGAAGCCACCAGGCACCATTGAATGGGAATAGAAATATATTATGTACTGTTTTCAAATCGAAATACCTGAAGAGATTTGTAAGATTGATGATGAGCTAAAAGCGATTTATCACAGCAAGGATTCTATTTGTATTTGGGTTTTTAAAACCAGAAGTGAAAGAAATAAGTTTATGGAAGAAACTTCTGGAATGATGAAAGCAGATAGGGAAGAGCATTATAATAAGTATTATGCTTAACGGGATAACATCTTAATTTGGGGGATAGTTTAAGATGTCTTTTGTTCACTTACATTTACATTCGCAGTACTCAATGCTTGAGGCCAGCTGCAGAACCAAAGAAATTGCCAAACGAGCGGCGGAACTGGGTCAACCTGCAGTAGCTCTCACTGACAACGGAAATATGTTTGGAGCTATTGAGTTCTATTTTGCCTGCAAATCAGCGGGCGTAAAGCCAATTATTGGCTGTGATTTCTACCTTGCCCCCAAAAAGCTAGATGTCAAAGGTGAAGACAAAGAGGCCTCTCAAAAGCCAAATACTCGAATAGTTTTGCTGGCCATGAATTTTAAGGGTTACCAAAACCTTTGTAAGCTTTCTTCAATTGGTTATCAGCAAGGTTTTTATTATAAACCAAGAATCGACATGGAAGTTCTTCGTGAATACTCAGAGGATATCATTTGTCTATCTGGTGGTCTTCGTGGAGATATTGCTTTTACATTTACTAGCCAGGGCAAAGAAGCTGCTTTAGAAAAAATTAAAACCTATAAGGATATTTTCGGGGACCGTTTCTACCTGGAACTAAATCGCACTGGAGTTAGTGACTGGGATGAGATCAATCAATTTTTGATAGCTTGGTCGAAAATCATTTCCCCTAAAAATAACTATACCTATGGTTGCTGCCAATGATGTTCACTATATGAAACAAGGCGATCAGATTGCTCAAGAAGTTTTGATTTGTATTGGAAGTAACAAAACCCTTCAGGATGAATCCAGGTTTCGTTTGGGATCAGATCAGTTTTACTTTAAGAGTACAGAGCAGATGCTTGAACTTTTTAAAGATGTTCCTGAGGCCATAGAAAATACCGTAAATATCGCGGATAGGTGCGAGATTGAATTTATTTTGGAGGACGAGGAAGGAAAGCCAATTTACCACCTTCCTACTTACCCAACAGAAAGTGGAGTAAGTTTAACCGAAGAAATGAAGCGAGTCGCACTCGCTGGTTTGGAAAAGCGTTTTCAAGAAGCGGAAGCACGTGGCGAAACCGTTGCCGAGGAAGATAAGCCAAAATATTTTGAGCGATTAGATTACGAGCTCGGAATTATCGAAGGAATGGGCTTTAACGGATATTTCTTGATCGTACAAGATTTCATCAATTGGGCCAAAGAAAACGATATTCCCGTCGGGCCTGGACGAGGATCTGGAGCGGGATCTCTTGTTGCATACACTCTGATGATTACTGATTTAGACCCGATGCCTTACAATCTAATTTTCGAGAGATTCTTGAATCCTGAACGTGTATCGATGCCGGATTTTGATATCGATTTCTGTCAAGAACGTCGTGGTGAAGTAATTGACTATGTAACAAGAAAGTATGGCGAAGAGTCTGTTTCACAGATTATTACCTACGGAAAGCTTCAAGCGAGGGCTGCATTACGAGATGTGGGCCGGGTGCTCGGAATGACCTATGCCGACGTTGATATCGTCGCGAAACTCATTCCTGATAAATTGGGAATCACTCTTGGTGAAGCCATTGAAATGGAGCCAAGACTCCGTGAACAAATGGAAATGAACCCACAAGTTAACACTATGCTGGATCTCGCTCAAAAGGTTGAGGGGCTCGTTAGGCATGCTGGGATTCACGCCGCTGGAGTTATTATCGCCGACGGACAATTGGTCTCCCATGCTCCACTTTACAAGGGCGTGGATGGCGAGAATGTTGTTCAGTACGACATGAAGCACTCGGAAAAAATCGGACTCATTAAGTTTGACTTTTTGGGATTAAAAACGCTCACCCATATTCAAGACTGTTTGAAACTCATTCTTTCAAATAGAAACAAGAAAATTACTCCAAAGGATATCCCGCTTACCGACAAAGGCATTTACGAGATTATGAGTCGTGGAGATACCTTTGGAATTTTCCAGTTTGAGAGTGAGGGTATTACAGACACAATCCGAAAGGTGAAACCAACTTGTTTTGAAGACATCGTAGCGATTAACGCTCTTTATCGACCTGGCCCAATGGATATGATTCCCGAGTATGCCAAGCGTAAGCACGGTGAGAAGAAGGTTGAATACCTCTTCAAGGAACTTGAACCCATACTTCAAGAAACCTACGGAGTTATCATTTACCAGGAGCAAGTTCAGCTTATTGCAGCCACCATCGCTAATTACTCTCTTGGTGAAGCCGATATGCTTCGACGAGCCATGGGTAAAAAGATTGCCGAAGAGATGGCAAAACAAAAAACTCGCTTTTTAAAGGGTGCTAAAGAGAACGATCACGACCCTAAAAAAGCAGAAGAGCTGTTTGATTTGATGGCGGAATTTGCGAAGTACGGATTTAACAAATCCCACGCTGCCGCTTACTGTGTGATTGCAGCTCAAACAGCTTGGCTAAAAAATTACTATCCTGTCGAGTTCTATGCAGCACTTCTTTCGACGGAAATGAATGACACTGACAAGATCGTTAAGTACGTTAAAAAGGCTCGCCAAGGTGGAATTGAAATTAAAGCTCCACATATCAACTATTCAGATTACAAATTTTCAGTGAATGGTGACGCTATATTTTTCAGCTTAGGTGCAATCAAAGGTGTGGGTCAAAGTGCTGTGGAAGCTATTGTTGAAGCTCGCAAGAACACCGAGGAGGGCAAGTTTGATAGCCTGGAGCACTTTTTTGATTCGATTGATTTGCGTCGAGTAAATAAAAAGGTAATCGAATGTTTAATCAAAGCAGGGGCTCTAGACGGGTTTGGACCACACAGGTCACAACTGTTTGAAGGCTATACGAATTACCTTGATGCTGCGGAAACAAAGCAAAATGACCGAGAAGTTGGGCAAGGAAATCTTTTTGATATGATGGAAGGCGATGATCTCGATGAGATTACGGTCCAGGTTCCAGATATTCCAGCTTGGGGCCGAAGGCTTCGCCTCAACTATGAAAAAGAAGTTCTAGGATTTTATTTAAGTGATCATCCTCTGAATGGGTTAGAGAGAATTTACAAGATATGGACCGATTGTACTGTTGAAGCTCTTGCCGAAAGAGAACATAAAAAGCGAGTGATTGTGGCTGGCCTTATTGGTACCTGCAAAGAGTTTATTACTAAAAAAGGAACTCGAATGGCCTTTGCTTCGGTCGAAGACTTAACAGGATCAGTCGAACTCATTGTTTTTCCAGATACCTTTGCTGAGCACGAGACAGCTTTAAAATCTGATCTTCCAGTTCTGGTTGCGGGAACACTTGAAATCGATGGTGAAACTCAAAAGATAATTGCGGAGAAAATAAGCGTTCTTGACGATGCCATGAATAAGGTGGGTAAGATCATCGTCAAATTAGAGCCTGGAATGGAACAAAAGCTTTCGCTTCTTCAAGAAGTTTTAAAGAAGAACCCGGGGAATACCAAGGTCAGCTTTGAGCTGGATCTCCCAGATATCAAGAAATCTGTTGAGTTGAAACTCACTGATTTTGAGGGAATAGCACCATCTGGAGAGGTATTCGACGGAATACAAGCTGCCTTAGGTAAAGAAAACGTAATTGAAGTAAGACGATAAGCAGCAATATTGACTTTTGAGTCATAAAATCTTCAAATAGGAGTGATTTGGAGACATATATGACTTTCAGACCTCTTGCATTCGTAAATTGGAGTCGATTGGGAATTGCTTTCGCAATCGTTTTTTGTTCGGCCCTTTCAAACGCATCCATCGCTCAAACCAATTCAAGCGATATCGTAAATTTAGATCTCGATGGTGTTTCCAAATCGAAGAGTATTACCTATGCTCGAAAAGAAATTCTCGAATCAGTCATGAGACGAGCTGCGAAACTCAAAGTGATCGAGCTTATTGGTGAGCAAAAGTATAATAAAAATATTTCTTTTATAAATACTTTAATTTTGAAACAAGCAGCCAAGTTTATCCCAGTTGCTACACCTAATAAGTTAAACCGAAATAAAGATGGTACCTATTCCATGACCGTTGGCCTGACAATTTCGATTGGGTCTTTGCGTACGATATTACAAAAAAATGGCATGCTGTACGATCGAGATGGTCCGGCTAGAATCC
>CAZFYV010000284.1:0-5141 GCA_964523195.1 uncultured Pseudobdellovibrionaceae bacterium | reverse complement strand
ACTTGGTAAGCATGAAGGGTTACTCTTTGATTTGTACTCTTAGCCTTAATTCGAATTTGAATCTGAACATCTTTGTTAGCTTCGACATTAAAAATTTCGTCCTCGAGAGTTCCATCAATCAGTTCGCTATCTTCAGGAATCATCCATTTAATCGTCACTCGATCTAGATCTTTTGCTGAGTGACCGGTTCCGTTTAACACCAGAGTTTCACTGTCACTTGAAGGATCTTTTTCAACAGAGGCCAAAATATGCCCTCTCATCTTACCTTTATAGCGTGATCTCAAGGTTGGCTTACCTTTTAAAATACTTTGTTTGGTGAGTTGGTTAGCTTTAACAGATGCAATATCACGATTTGAATTCTTGCGAGGAACTAAAAGTGTTGAAAGCTAAGAAATGAGCTCCAACCCCAATAATAGAGGCGATTACCGCTGATGCGATAAATACGACTACAGGTTTTTTGTTTAGGTCCTTATTGGACATAGGCTCTTTATCCTCCGATAATAATTTTCCCATCCACTAGAGGGATGAGCAAACATTGTCTCCATTAACTGTTAGGTTATATGTAGCTGGACTTATGGTTGTGTCTCGTTGACCAATTCCATTTTTTAAACTGGAAGAACCAGTGTAAAGCATCACATTAATTAAATATGTTCCTGCAACCAGGCAACTTAGTGAAATAGCTTCGCTTCCAGATGTAGCGCCTGCTGCTAGCTCATTAGTACTCGATGTAATCGACTGGCCATATCTATAGTCTTTTTTGTAAAGGTATAAATCTAGGTCAGCAGGGGCAGATCCAGATGTGGTGTAAGACAGACTAATATTCAGTGCGCCACCTGGATGTTCGTATTCAAAGAAATCATTGGATACAAGTTGATTTGAATCTGCAAATGGCCCGTCGTCAGAGTAATTATTGGCATCATCAGTGATTGTTTTTGAACAAGAAGAAGATGATAAAGTTATTGGAGTTGCATAGTCTCTTCTATCTGGTGCGTGTTTTTCTTCTGTACGAGCGCTACTCCAGTCACCAGCGGAAGCCTGTGAGATTTGTCCCTCGTGAAAGAGTCCAATGTTTCTGAAGTTCTTATCTGAGTTCTTAAAATCTCCAGAAAAAGTTCCCCAAAATTCTGCGAAGGGTTGGTTTACGGTTTCGACTTCGCCACCTGTTGTTGTGTTGTCGATAATATCCCAGAGTAAACGAGTGATAGAAAACTCTCTGAAGTTACCTTCATCAGTTCTAATAGGAACATCTAGATTGATGCCAGGTGATTGGCCACCAGCACCTGGGTCTTCTACATTTACATCAAAGAAAACACCCGTACATCCACCACCACAAGAGATATTCCCATAGGTGTCTCTGTACTCTGGGTTGTTAAGCACGGCAGCCTGGAAAAAGTTAGCAAAGCCTTCGCTCCAGGCAAGACGAGCATCGATAATGCTGTTACCATTGTGAGAGCCACCAGGGCTATCAGATGCAGAAACCACATCTTCGATATAGTGACCGTACTCATGCACAATAACAGAGTTATCGAAATGATCGGCGTCTGAGGTTTTTACATCCCCATTGAGTCCACCTAAAATGTATAGCTCATTTTGACCAGTCAGATAAAAGCTGACAGGTCCAAAATTGAAATAGCTTCCTGGGTTAAACCCTGCTTTCCAGTAGGTATTAGCTATTGGATAGTTAGTGGGGTTGAAAGGAACACAGCCAGAGTAAGTTCCATCACATCCTGCAGTCTCTGTTTTTAAATATTCGTTGGCTTTAACAAGCTGATCGAAAATATTAAAGGCACCACCTTTGACTTCAGAATCTGTGTCTTCATCACCATCAGCAGTCATGGTCGTTAGAGTTTTTGACCCATCGGCCACAAAAGCCTGTGTGATTGAGTAGTGATCATTGGATGTTGGATCCTCTAAAACATAAACACGAGCTGTAGAGTTATTCGATCTAGAGTTTACATAAACGGTATATGTTGCACCACTTTGAGGAACTTGAAGAACGGCTTGGCCCGTGGCATCTGTATTTCCACATTGAATAACATTGTTACTAGAATCTTTGACGATGACTTCAGCAAAACGAATGGGAGCAGCTGCACCAATAGCGCCATTTCCGTTAGTTCTAAACTCGTATTCAGCGTTAATGGTTATCGCATGGGATGTGCCGTATGTAATAGCATTAGCACTATCGCAATAGGCTTCCGAATAAGTTTTTGGTCCAGGTGTAGAGGTGTTGAAGCTACTCGGAGCGAGACAACTTGGCTCGGTCGTCGATTCATCGCTACATCCAGCAATGAGGATTGATATTCCTGCTAATAAAATAATAGCCTTGCAGCTCTGGTAAAAAGTAGTGCCCATAGTCCTCGCAAACAACATTAAGCCCAAAGTTGTTTAAAAACTTATCGGAAAAATGAACTAGGTCTTTGACAAAAAGGTTGGTTATTTCAATAATTTATCGGTCCAAATTGGGAAAGCTTTGTTAGCCAAAGTGCCTAATTTATCGACAGAGTTTTTATCTATTGGAATTTATTTGGTAAGTTTAAATAGGTATTTTCAGCCAACTTTAATGTGGGGATTTTTTCATGGTTCATGGGTTTAATTCGGACGTTGATTATAATGGATCGAATTTCCATATTCAGACTGAAGACTGGGGTGTAACTAACCCTTTCATCGTCAGCAGAGTCTACAAAAATGGGGCTGTTATGAGGTCATTTAAAACTGCGTACTCTGAGATCAGTATAAATCCACTTCTGGCTGACGATAGGGCTATAGTCTCGGCCGTGAAGTATCAGCATCAGAAAATTCTGGACCTGCTACTTTCTGGTCAATTGCTTTGAGCAATTATACAATCTAATAATGATACAGTTTTCCCATGTTTATAAGACTTATATAGGCTCAGTGCACGCTCTGAGAAACGTCGAATTTCAAATAGATAAAGGTGAGTTTGCTTTTTTAACTGGACCAAGTGGTGCTGGAAAAACAACACTCTTTCGACTCATCTCTGCCTTCGACAAACCAAGCTCTGGAAAAGTTCACGTAGCGGGGACAAATATTTCTCATCTTACAGAAAAAGATGTGCCTTTCTTTAGAAGAAAAATCGGAGTTGTCTTTCAAGACTTCCGACTTCTCAAAGACCGAACACTCGCGGAAAATGTGGCGCTTCCTCTAGAGATTAAAGGTGAAAAGAGTCACATTATTGATCGTAAAGTGAACGAAATGCTCGAACAACTTGGGCTTATCAATAGGAAGTATCAATATCCAAAACAAGTATCTGGTGGAGAACAGCAAAGAGTGGCAATTGCAAGAGCTCTTATTCACCAGCCTGGAGTGCTAATCGCTGATGAACCTACTGGAAATCTGGATCCAAAATTAAGTGAAGAGATCATGGACTTACTGGAGCGAGTTAATGCTCAAGGAACAACAGTTTTTGTGGCTACTCATGATCACGAATTAGTTAAACGAAGGGCAAAGCGAAACATTGTTCTAGAAGCGGGGCAAATTCAAAACCATGGTCATTTTAATGAGGCGAGCCTATGAGTGTCTTGAGATCTTACAGTCGAACATGGGCTCAACACACTGGCGTACAGTTTGCGACTCTTTCTGTTCTATGTGCAACTTTCGCTGTTGTGGGTTTTGTATTTGTTTTATCTGTTAATTTTAATAATCTTCTGACTCGTTGGGGGAGTGATATCCGTGTTACTGCTTATCTTTCAGATGAGCTAGAGGAGCCGGTTGATCAGGTCGAAGCAAAATTAGCAGAGCTTACTGGTATTAAGGAAATCAAATTCGTTTCTAAAGATGAGGCTTTGAAATCTTTTAATCTCCAGCTAAAAGATATCACACCAGAATTTTTAAAAGGCGACGGTAGCGACAATCCACTTCCAGACGCTTTTGAAATTGTTTTTGAAAGAGAAATCCGCTCTGAAGAGGACTATAACTTTCTGACCCAACAGGCGGGTCTTATCTCTGCTATCTCGGGAGTCGAGGACGTCAGTTATGGTCAATCTTGGCTAAAAAACTACTCTTCATTTGTTTCTGGTATTTCAACAAGTGGAGTGATTGTAGTCTTTATTTTGCTTTTGGGTTCGTTGTTTATCATCGGAAATGCCATTCGTTCTTCAATTTCGAGTCGTATCGAGGAAATTGAAATACTGGAATTAGTTGGGGCGACCAGAACAAAAATAAGAATGCCTTTTGTTTTCGAAGGTTTTATGACCTGTATGATGGCCGGAGTAATTGGTCTATTTTTGGCCTTCTTTATGTTTAGTTGGGCTAGAGCAATTTTAGAAAAAAACATAGCTCTAGCACGCCTTAATGAACAAATTAGTTTTATTAGTCCAATGGAAATGTTGAGCTTTTTGCTTTTAGCGGGAATTATCGGCGCCATTGGGTCTTTTATAACCATCAAAGGAATTAACGATGGCTGGTCCGCGAGCCAGCAGGCGATTGAATAGTTTATGTTGAAGATTAGATTCGTTTTCATTTTTGCTATGTTGTTTTCGGGCCATGTTTATGGTGTCGGAACAGTACAGTATAAAGAATCTACCAGTCTCAAGGAGCTGACGCAGTCGCTAGAAGAAGAAAAGCAGATACTAGAAGAGACCGAACGAGAAAAAAGAAAAGTGCTCAGTCACGTCTATGAGTTAAAAAAGAAACTAAAAAAAGCTGCTCATGATAAGAGTCGACTTTCGGATCAAATGATTCACTTTAAGGCCAATGTTAGTCAGATTGCGGGACGTGTAGCTGATCTTGAGAAAATACTTGAAACTCAAAAGATAAAATTAAAAAGGCGTTTAAGGGTTTTGTATAAACTAAGTGGTAGGGGATATCTTCAGATCCTTTTTTCCTCTGGAAGTTCAGCCAATCTAGATAAAAACCTTCTTATCCTTAAAAAAATAACTGAAAGTGATTATAAGCTAGTATCTGATTACCAGGCAAACGTTGCTGCGCTAAACAGTAAAAGGCAGAATCTTAAAAAACAAGTACGTCAGCTACTATCTGTCGAAGACAAGATTAAAAGCCAAGAAAAACACCTTAAGAAATTACATGTCTCCAAAAGAAGTTACATCGCAAACTTAGAGAAAAAGAGGCGAAATCGCCTTCAGAAATTAAAGGGCTTGAGAACTAAATCGATATCTCTTTTTGGG
>CAZFYV010000283.1:0-5183 GCA_964523195.1 uncultured Pseudobdellovibrionaceae bacterium | reverse complement strand
GCGTCCAATCTGTGTTGATGCATAACTCGCGATAGTAGGGAATAGTGATTTTTTGGCACTCAGCCTTGAGGCTATGGAATGCTGGCAGAAAGGTGTAATCCTGAAATCCCTCATCATGATAAGTGTCGTAAAGGTTCAAAAGGTTATAGGTCATAACCTTGAGTTCGTTGTGGCGAGTATTAAAGTTGCGCTCGAAAGGCGTTTGAGCCCAAATGGATTGGCTCAAGCCCAGTAAAAGAGCTAAGCAGATTAATGCTATGTGAAGGCAATTCTTGCCGCGATTCACATGTCCCCCCATGATGGCACTTTGATTCCGTGAAAATGCCTCTGGGCGCAAGTTATCGAGTTAAAATGCAATTTTCAATTAGGATTCTGTTAGGGTCTTAGGATCTTGCAAAAAAGTGCGAATTTTCTAAGGAATTCTATAAATTGTGGGTTGACACAATTAGCCAATTTGTATAATTTGCAGGCCTTTGAAAGACATACATCGATTAAGCGAATTGAAGGTAGTTACAGTGATTAAAGCGAATGGTTGGATATTAATGTTGGCAGCCCATATGGCACTCTTTGCCGTAGTCGCACTCCTTATTGACGTCACCTCTTAAAAGTGATTTTTCCTCATATCTGACCTTCCTGATGGAGCTTCAAAGGGGGAAATCATTCACAAAACTAAGCTAAGTGTAAATGTAAATAAAGTCGCAACTCTACGAAATGCTCGTGGCAAAGATCTCCCTAATGTGGTTCAAACTTCATTGGATCTGATCTCTTTCGGTGCAG
Organism: uncultured Pseudobdellovibrionaceae bacterium; assembly: GCA_964523195.1. GTDB lineage: Bacteria > Bdellovibrionota > Bdellovibrionia > Bdellovibrionales > JAGQZY01 > JAUHWN01. Next base: position 4,406 of record CAZFYV010000283.1, on the reverse strand, counting down.
AAGGTATTACTGTTCATCCGCGTCCCGATGAACGCCATATTAAGCGTATGGATGTTTACGCACTTAGAGATGCTGTTCAAACAGTTGAGTTTAATATCGAAGGTTATCCGAATCAGGAATTCTTAGAACTGATTAAAGATGTTAAGCCCGAACAAGTGACTTTTGTCCCAGATCCTCCTGAAGTCCTAACTTCGAATGCAGGATGGCGCTTGAAAGGCAATGAATCTATCTTGGAAAAATGTTTGGCTCTCGTTGGTGAGATCGATTCACGCTCCTCTCTTTTTGTCGACCCGAGTGAAATCACAATTGAAGAGCTAAAGAGTTTCTATGCAATGGGTGCTCGAAGAATAGAACTCTATACAGAGAAGTTCTCCGATGACTTTGGTACACCTCAACAAGACAAAACGGTTGAGTTGTATAAAAAATGTGCAGACCAAGCTAAAGAAATTGGTTTCGGTTTAAACGCAGGTCATGACCTGAATCTAGAAAACCTAAAAGCTCTGAAACAAGCAATTCCAAATTTAGATGAAGTTTCTATTGGTCATGCTCTGGTTTGTGATGCACTATACTTAGGCTATAAAGAGACAGTTACACGTTATTTGTCTCTTCTCGAGGGGTAATCGCTGTTCAATAAGAACAGGGTGGGGAAAGTAAGGATGCGAGATCATTTAGTTCGCTTTTTATTTGGCAGTGATTCTCATTACTCAGATCGCATTTTCTATTTTTCGCTTCGCCTAGTTTCAATTGCTGTTTTATTAATGTTGTTAGCCATGTTTCTTTATCTAGTAAAACTATCATGGCCGACATTACAGCAGTTCGGACTTGGATTTGTTTTTACAAACATATGGAATCCGCCTGTCGATCAATATGGTGCTCTCGCATTTATTTATGGAACTCTTGGAACATCTTTAATAGCGCTTGTAATTGCGGGGCCCCTCTCGGTAGGCGTAGCATTGTTTTTGTCTGAATTAGCCCCAAGTTGGCTTTCGAGGCTAGTCGGTTTTCTCGTAGAGATGTTGGCCGCTGTACCAAGTGTGATCTATGGTCTTTGGGGTATTTTTATATTAGCTCCATTAATGCAGCACAATTTTCAGCCTTTCTTAATATCTATTTTAGGACCAGAAACGTTTTTGGGTAAAGCGACCGGTGTGTTATTAACCGCACTGTTTTATCCATTGGCATTTTTATATTCCTTGTTTTCTGAAGAGTCAGCTTCGATAGATGCTATATATGCTCACTTTAAATCTTCATTTTCAGGACCTTCTTTTGGTGTCGGGATGCTTACCGCTGGAATCATCCTAGCTATCATGATTACTCCAACAATAACTTCTATCTGCAAAGAAGTCTTTATGGCTATACCTAAGAGTTATCGAGAAGCTGCTCTAGCATTGGGAGCCACAAGGTGGGAGTCTTTGCGGATAGCGGTTTTGAAAGCTTCGCGTACAGGAATTTTAGGGGCCCTCATTTTAGGTTTGGGAAGAGCTTTGGGGGAAACCATGGCGGTAACCATGGTAATTGGTAATCGTAATGAAATTGATCCTTCTATTCTAGCGCCTGCCCAGAGTATGGCCAGTGTAATTGCCAACGAGTACCCAGAGGCCTTTGATTTACAGCTCTCGTCACTGGCTGCTGTGGGTTTAGTTTTGTTTATTATGAGTTTGCTCCTCAATGGATTTGCACGGCTAATTGTATGGCGAGTAGAAATTGCAAGTAAGGGGCGGCCGTGAGTAAGAAGCAGAGCTCAAAGGACCAAGTGTTTAAAACCTTAAGTTTTCGCGATCGCCGGAGGCGATTCTTTAATAAATTTTGGCTTGGAGTTGTAAGTGCCGCAGGATTAATTGCCATGACTCCACTGTTGGTAATTTTTGTTTATATCATTATTAAGGGCATGCCTGCTCTTAATATAGATTTTTTCTTAGAGAATCCTAAGCCACTCGGAGAGTCAGGCGGCGGAATGGCCAATGCGATTATCGGAACAAGTATCTTAGTAGGATTAGCTTGTGCCATGGGAATTCCTGTTGGAATCGGTTCAGGAATATTTATGTCTGAGTACAATCAATCGCGATTAGCCAGTGTCCTGCGCTTTACATGTGATATTCTAACCAGTGTTCCTTCTATTATTGTGGGATTGTTTGCTTATGCAGTTCTAGTGGAGCCATTAAAAGGATATTCCGCCTGGGCCGGTGGCTTTGCATTGGCAGTGATAATGATTCCGATAGTTGCGAGAACCACCGAAGAAATCCTTAAGTTGATTCCCAATCACATTCGAGAGGCTGGTTTAGCACTTGGTTTACCCCGCTGGCGAGTCACAGTAAAAATCGTGCTTCGAGGTAGCCTTGCTGGAGTTTTAACGGGAGTGATTTTAGCAATTGCCCGAGTGGCCGGCGAAACGGCTCCACTTCTTTTTACTGCTTTTGGAAATAATTTTGGTTTCCGAGGCTTAGGCCAGCCTACGGCCTCTTTGCCCGTTCAAATATATAATTATGCGCTAAGCCCATACAAAGAGTGGCATGATCAGGCATGGGCGGCGTCATTTGTACTTTTATGCATGGTCTTTTTAGTCAATTTACTTTCTCGGATCGTATTTTCTAGTCGGGGAGGGAGATCTTAAAATGGATAATTCTCAAAAGCTTTTGGAAGTCAAAAATATCAACGCATGGTTTGGAGATCACCATGTTTTAAAAGATATCAATTTAGAAGTAGAATTCAATGAGGTCTTAGCACTGATTGGTCCTTCGGGTTGTGGCAAGTCGACATTTATCAGAACAATAAATCGGCTTCATGAGGAAGTACCAAGTGCAAAAGTAAAAGGTGAGATTTTTTTTGAAGGGCAAAATATTTATTTGCCAGAAATTGATGTGGTGTCTATTCGACGCCGAATAGGGATGGTTTTTCAAAAACCGAATCCATTCCCAGGTATGAGTATTTATGACAATGTGTCTGCTGGATTGAGACTAGCAGGAGTAAAAAGGCGATCGAGGGTTTCAGAAGTGGTGGAGAAGTGCCTACGTAAAGCAGCCTTATGGGACGAAGTAAAAGATAAGCTTAATCAGCCTGGGACAAGTTTGTCTGGAGGACAGCAGCAACGACTATGTATCGCAAGAGCTCTGGCAATTGACCCTCCAGTGATTTTGATGGATGAACCGACCAGTGCCTTAGATCCTATTTCAACTGCGAAGATAGAAGAGCTTATTGTCGAGCTAAAGAAGGATTATACGGTCGTTATTGTAACCCACAATATGCAGCAGGCGGCCCGAATTTCTAATAAGACAGCTTTCTTTTTACTCGGTGATCTCGTTGAATTTGACAAAACAAATCGGCTTTTTACCAACCCGAAGGATAAGCGCACCGAGGAATATATAACCGGTCGTTTCGGTTAAGTTTGAAAGTGTTGAGCTCGACTCTGGGGTCTGAGTTGTTTTTCAAGAAAATATTATAGGCTAAAATTCCCTGATAAACTGAGTTCTTCATTTACAATTTATTAGAGCTGTGGTTTTTTCCAGATAGATAGTGGTCACTGACACATACTGGAAGACTCCATGGAAAGCATGCTTGAAGGCTTTTTAAATCAGATCAAAGCTGACATTTTAAAAATGGCAGGTCTTGTTGAATTTTCGTTGAAATCAGCCATCGGAACGATCAAGACGGAAAGTGCTGAGGATCTCAAAAAGGTCTATGGGGCTGAGGAGGAGATTAATCAGCTCCACCGCAGTATCGATAAAGCGAGTTTTCGCTTTTTGGCTCGACAGGCTCCAAAAGCTTCTGATCTTCGCCTGATTTTATCTCTTATTAAAATAAATACAGATTTAGAACGAATGGGAGATTTAGCCTGCAATATCGGTTACTATGCGCAAGGAATTATCGCTCTCAAGGGGCCTAAAATAGGTCTTGATTTGGAGCCGATGACCGAGAACGTATTGTGGATGGTGCGAAAGGCTATTGAGTCACTGATGACCGGAAACGCTGAGTTGGCTCAAGCAGTCCTAGAGCGAGATGATTTAGTAGATGATCTAAAAGATGAGGCGTTTAAACGCACTAAGCAAGAAATCAAACACAATCCAAACATACTTGAGGGCGGACTCGATATAATACTAGTTTCAAGGAATTTAGAACGGGTAGCGGATCACGCGACCAACATTGCTGAAGATGTAATTTTTGCAACAACAGGACGGGATGTAAGGCATGGAACACTTGATGAATTCAATTCATAGACAAAACGAACCAGCAACAATGATGAACAATCCAGGTGTTGTACTCATTGTTGAAGATGAAACTGAGATTAGAGAGCTTATCAGGCTCCATGTGAATCGTGCTGGATTCCAAACACTCTGTGCAGGATCAGCCGAAGAGGGATTGAAGCTCATACAAGAACAAAAGTTTGCTTTAGTCGTTCTTGATTGGATGCT
>CAZFYV010000282.1:0-5193 GCA_964523195.1 uncultured Pseudobdellovibrionaceae bacterium | reverse complement strand
CCAAAAACAGATAAACGTTTAGAAAAAGCCTATGAGCGAGCAAAGAACTACCAACTCTCTCTTCATCAAAAAACCAAAAAGTGGATTGATCTACACCGAGATACCCACGTAAAAGCACTATTAGAAAAAAACAAAGACTTGAGTAACCCTACACTTCATCAACAACCTTTAAGAAAGTTTGAGCCCTGCGAGCAATCAAAACTTAAAGGTCTTCTAAAAAAACACGATTACAAATATTTAGAACTAAGACTCGTCGCTACTTTAGCACATGATGAAAAGTTCAAAAATATCGACAAGCTACAGACGGACATTAGAGATATATTAAAGACTCTCAAAGACCCTCTATCAAAAGAGTTACTTGGTACTGTCGAGGGTTCTATGGTCATTATGAATAGAGTCGATTCAGAAAAAATGGAACAGAAAAATAAAGCAACAGTAATGCGAATGTATGAGCGAGTTGCAAAAAGAGGGAATATAAATGTTTTAGATGCGAAAAAGCAGGTAAAAGATCTTTATAACCAGATGCCGGCTTGTTTTCAGGGTTCTAATTTCTTTAAGTCTTATCAGGTCATTAAAAATGAAGAGTCACTTATTAGAGGAAAGAGAATCATTCCTCATATTGTTCAGTTTAAAAAAGCTAAAGGCACTTACCCTGATGAGATGTATGACCTATGTAATTTTCTAAAAGATTCAGGTAAGCCCACAGATAAACTCTACAACTGTGTAGACACTTATCAAAATCCTTACAAAATCGTTAGCGATAGCGGTAAGCCAGTACTCTGGTCTCTTGGTCGAGATCGTAAGCTTAAAACAAAAGATGATATCAAAATCGGTATCGTGGAATAAAAAAAGGGAAACCAATGGTTTCCCCCCGACCGTTTTTCAAATTTCACCCAACACGGTTTCTTTTTTAAGGCGACTAGACTGTTTAGTCTAAGGGACGGATAGAATCGCCATTTTAAATTCGAAATCAATATTAGGATTAATTTGCAACAACCCAAACACCTGAAACGTCCATAAGCAGTGCCCTTTTCAACCCACTAGGCAAAGCTTTGTGATAATTCCCTGCTTGAAATTAGATTAGCAAAGAGGTCTGACAAAAATTTACATCCACCCATTTTGTGGTAACAAGGGTCTCAAAATGAGACTCAAATCCATCCAGAACGGGTGATTCCATGAAAGCTTTTCAGGCTTTTGGGGCTACTTTTGGGGGAAATCACTATATTCTTGCGCGGAGCAGCAAGTTGCCATAATTACAGGGAATTCTAATGATTTAACCAAACTTAGGAGTTCACTGTGAATGCTCGAATTCTCTCCCCGTTACTCGTTGCCCTTGCGACCCTCGGAATCTCTATTTCTAGTTATGCAAATAGACCCTTGGTCCCATTGGATGCTCACCTTTATAACTATCAAGCCATTGATACGATCCACTCAGAAAGTGGCGAAATTAGAAATATGAATTACAAAGATCTACAAGCTATGAACGCTCAAGCAGATCTTCCTGTAGATAACCCTCTCAACAGATTAGAAGGTGTAACTAAGAGACAAGCCGAAAGCTTACTCGAAGATCTATGGATGCACCCAGTAGTTGGTTTTGCGAATCACTCTAAATATGACCCCACAGGTGGTATTGGATTTTGTTTTGGTCGCGCCCTTTATATTCACTTAGCCCTACTTCATATGGGTGTAGACAATGATGTTATCAGAAAAATGTGGGCTGTCGGCCCTATGGATGGTGGAAACATCACTTGGGGATATCATGTAACGACTTTTGTTCGCGCTGCTGAGCCAGATGTTGGCTGGTGGACGATTGATAACTTCACTGGTGAAGTGATGTCTATCAAAGAGTGGATGGATTATATGCTTGATACAAGTCTTGATAACAAATTGCGATTTTACTTTAGTGAAGCCGCAAAGTTTGGTCCGACCATGGGGAAATACGATCCACTTCAACTTGGAATTCACATCCCTGAGCATCGTGATGTTTATAGAAACTACTTCACAGATATCATGCAGTTTTTCAAAGATGGAAAGCACATTGGTCGTTACCCACTTTTTGAAGATCGCTTAAGAAAAATGACTACAGCGTCTGTCCAATTAGAAAGAGGAGTTCTCAACGAATCTCCAATGGCTACGGCTTCAAGAAGTGCTGCTCCAGTATCACCTCTCTACAACACGGACTTCTTTGAGTCTTTAGTTGCAAACACACAAGGCATGCCTCTCGGAAAAGGAATGGCTCCTTCTTGTGAAGCCATGTTTTAGGCAAAACTTCTAACTTTTGAGTTCACAAAGGGCTGCCTCAATGAGGTAGCCCTTTTTTTAACCCGGCGCTTCAAGAACTACACTAAACAAACCTTTCTGACACCAGCGTCCGAGATTCCGGACGGAATATTCGGACAAAATTTCGCTAAACTGACGTTTTTATGGGTTTAGTGTCATTTTGTCTTGGCCCAGTGATTGCTATTACCTACTACCGGAACCACAAGCCCATCTTTGATGCGCTACAGTAAAAATCTGCTGGCGGTTCCAAAGATTGGTCAAGAATTGAGGAGTGGGTGCATGAAAACCAAGGGTAATAAAGCAAAACGAATCGCTGTTGTTTTTGGAATCGGACTTTCACTAGGAGCACAAGAAATCCTAGCCAACGATTACGAAAAGTATGCTGACCTTTTTGCAGACAACAGTAGATATCCAAAGGACTGCTTACATATAGAAACTGGCGAGCAATATCAGCTCTTTAAATACTTTCAAAATAACGGCCTCATTGAAAAAGTCGAAGCTGGTTACTACTACGTGGATGAAGAAGCTCTTCAAGCGCTTTTAGTTGATGACTTCAATCCGACTAAAACGATGTTACAAACACGCGCCGTTGAATCAGCTCTTGAAAAAGCCTTCGGTGAAGATGTAGATATCGATAATATTCCTCCTTTTAGAATGTACGTAGGTACACAAGATTGGGGACCACCTACTTTTAATAATGAAGAAGGTAATCCAATCGCTAATGAACCTACTATTCCAGAGGATTGGGATAACGGTATTGAATTCGATCTCGAAGAAGAGGTAGACATTCAAAAAGAAATTGATGCAGAGAAATTGAAAAACCTTGATAAAGAGTCTTGGTTAAAAGAGAAATCGGGAGAGTTAAAGTAACTCTCCAAAATGGGTCAAAATGTTAAAATGGGTATTTATAGCATTTATGGTTCTGGGTTTGGGTGCTTGTAAGATGACATCAGACAAAAACCTCAACCCAACCTACATCATCACTGAAACTGGCAAGTATGATTCGTTAGATCCTCTCGATGGGGATTCAACTAAAAACTTACCTGTCCAGCGCATGCTGTTTTCTACTCCTTTAGAAGTTTCTCCAACAGATCACTACGAAAGTTTTCTACTAGAAACATTCAACTACGATCAGGCGTCTAAAGTTTTAAAATTTGTTGTTAAAGAAAATATCTACTATTCAGATGGAACAAAAATCACGCCCGAAGATGTGGCCCTTTCTGTAACTCGCATGCTTAAAAAACGTCCGCATTTTCCAGTTATCAAACATATTCGTGGTGCTGATAAATGGGTTGCTGCCGGAGCACCTTTAAATACATGGCCTTCTGGAATAATTGTTAAAGACCAAGTTATTCAAATTCAATTTGATGAACTCTATCACAGCCCACTGGCTCGGTTTTGCATGGAAATTTTTGGAGTAATACCAAAACACTGTATTGATATGGAAAACAATACCGTGACTTGTAAAACGCCTCCTTCTTCTGGCCCCTATGTTATTAAAACTGAATCTAAAGACTCAATTGAGTTTGCTAAAAACCCAAGCTTTAAATTTCCTAGGAAATTCTTAGAGAAGATTAATATTGGTTACAAATCGCCACAAGATATTGCAGATTTAAGTCTACTCGAAAAAGGCGAAGTGGTCGCAACCAACGAAGGTTTATTTTCTAAAGATCAGTACAGTGATTTTGAAAACAAATTTGAAGTCAAACGAAAGCCAGCATCTCGTTTTAAAGTTGTCTTATTAATGGATGCAGGACCTTTTAAAGATCCCGAGTGCCGAAAATTGTTCGCCAATGAATTTAGAGCCACTGCAGTTGGTCTTGGTGAACGTTTAGAAACTTCAGTTTTTACAAAACTTTTAAGTGGTTACTTAAAGTTTGATCCGCATAAAGTTGAAAGTTGTTCTGAAAAAAAGCAAACCGTTAAGTGGGGCTATGTAAAAGGCTTTGCGGATGTTCAGTTTATAAAAGTTATGGACGAACTTACTAAAAATAAAAACATAAAAGTGGATAAACCTGTGGAATATGTGGATAGCAAAGCTTTTATGACTGCACTTAATAATGGTGAAATTCACTTAATGCCTGGGTCCACTGGTTTTTGGGCGGCAGATCCTGTTGGTGATATCCGAATGCTTTTTACTCCAGATATGCACCCAACATTAAGTCACGTTAGTAAAGATTCAAAACTTCAAAGTTTACTCGATAAACTTGAAAAAGACCGTTCACCAAAAAACTTTGAAGCGGTTAACAAATATTTATATGACGATGCAAAGTTCAATGTGTTCAGACACTCAACGAGATTTTACCTGACCAAAAAGGGCGAAACTTTAGATCACCTTCCGCTAGGAATTACATCACCCGCCCCTTACACATTGATGGAAGCAGCACTTCAGTAGCTATTGTTTCTCCCTGTAGAATTTACATTTCTTATTATGTTTCACCACGTGGACGAAGCTTCCGAAGAATCGGACAAAGTTAGAGCTGTATTAGGTCTTATGTTGCATAAAGTATGAATTTTTTGGCCTCTATGTTGCTCTTACAGGTACTTAGCTCATGTCATAATTACATGTCGCGTTGCCATATTGGAACCAAGTGTATAAAACCAATATATCTTTCGGGGGGAAGATCGATGAGAAGAGGGATTCTAAAAAGCGTTGCTATCTTAGGGATATCACTGGGGCTTTCAAAAGCTAAAGCCAGTAACAACTTTGAAATTTATCAGCTGGATATAGATAGTGAAGAGATGCTCGAAAAGTTCGAGAAACTTAAGGCTCAAAATATTATTCAAGAGTCTGGTGTTGTAGGGATTTACACGTTCAATAAATCTCTTATCAACAAATTGTATGCATCAAGTGATTCAAAATCAGAAGTTCAAAGAAAACTAGAAGAAGTATTCGGAGAAGATGTTGATATT
>CAZFYV010000281.1:0-5220 GCA_964523195.1 uncultured Pseudobdellovibrionaceae bacterium | reverse complement strand
AGGCATCAGATTTTGATTCTGACATGCGCAGGTTCGAGTCCTGCTACCCCATCCACTTTCCTTAACGCTTTTCCCTCACAATTTTGTTAACTGCGATTCTCGCTCTTATCGAGGTACCATTTGTACATCTCAATCGCTCGAATCTTGCTGCCTCATTGTGAGGGAAAATCGTTTAAGGAAAGTTTTATCGGGGTTTCGGAATTGAGGCAAAAGCTGGTTCAGCTGAGCTGAACCCACGCAGGTTCGCGAGCTGGATCGCAATGAAGCAGGAAGCTGAAGTGCGAGGATCCAGCGAGACTGCTACCCCATCCACTTTCTCTTCAGCTAATCTTCGACAATTTATTTTTTTTCGGACTTTTCACACTCTTCGCATTTATGATCTTTGTCTTTTTTGTGATCGTGTTTGTGGCTGTGCTTATGTCCATCTTTGTTTTTCATTTTTCCTGAACACTTCTCGCACTTTTCACATTTTCCACACTTATGGTCTTTATGGTCGTGCTTTTCTTTTCCTGCGCAAGCCTCACATTTGTGACCCTTGTGATGGTGGTGATGCTTTCCGCTGTGACCACATCCAAAAGCGAAAAAAAGGACTACAAACATTGCGAACTGAATACTTAGATTTTTCATAACTTCTCCCCAATAAAGATATTGTCGGAGTCGTATGGAAGCCTGTCAATTGGCTCCTTCACTTGGCGAAATCCATGTCTATTGGTAAGCCCCTTTATGTATGAAGGTCGAGCACAGAATCAATAATTTATACTTATAGAAATGACTTACTTACAAACTCGAAGTAATTTATCAGTATGAAGCAGCTCAATTTATTTCGACTACAACTTAAATATCTCTCATTCACAAAAGATCCAACGAATACAGAAAAAATATTTGAAATGATTGAGCTGGCTCAAAAGCTTCCTAGCGACATTGATCAGATAGAGTACTTTGAAGAGAAGTTTTTAGCTGATCCCTCACTTAAAAAATGTTGGAAGAAGAAGTATCTCCCCGACATAGAAGTTCGAAATCCAGAAAACTATAAAGAGTATCCCCAAGGAACTTTAGGTGCCAATTATTACAAGCATATGACCAAGTATAATTTGGATTATAAGCTTTTTCCTAAAGTTGAAATCAAAAGACCAATGGACTACATCAATCAGAGAGTTTATTGGGTCCATGATATTTGGCATGCTCTACTTGGTTATGGTGCTGATCCGAGAGGTGAAATTGAGTTACAAGCTTTCACAATGGCTCAAATGCAATCTCCTTTTAATGTACTACTCATCTGTGGAGGACTGATCAATCTAGTGAAGACAGATCCTAGGAGCGTCTCAGAAACCTTTGGAAAAATGGTAGATGCCTATCAAAGGGGAAAAACTTTGCCAAAACTCATCGGTGTTCGCCTAGAAAAAAAGATGGACCTATCGATCGACGATATCTTCAATTCGCTCAAATACGAAAGCTAAGTTTCGTTCATTCTAAGCGACTCAAGTGACAAATTTTGAATTCTCATGCCAAAAACAGGTACTACCTGTTTTTTTGCCTCACTTTACGAATTTCCTTGGTGTCACCACTTGGAAACATATATAACGCTACGTATAACAGGAGCTCAATGTGACTTATTTGAAGTTAAATCACCTATTCTTTTTGCTACTCTTTCTGACTCTAACTCTCTTGCCACCAGTATTACGAGCCCAGGAGGTCTGTGAAGATTACTTCTCCTCAAGTCCTCAAGAAAATTTGCCTCCCATTCAGCGCCTCAGTTTCTCGACCAATACAGGAGCGCTAATTCCTATTACATCATCAAATTCATTTGATTCTTCAATAAGCGAATCACTCCTCAAAAAGATTTATACTTTTATGAGTAGCGAATCAGAGGAATTTTCAAACAGCTTTTCAGCAAGTGAATTTGACTCACCAAAATGGCATTCTATTTTTGCTCAACAAAGAGTCATTCAAGCACTACTTGGGAAGGACTCTTGGGCGATCCTTAACAACTTTAACGCTTTGAATTCAGACGCACAAATTCAATTGGCAACTAAGGTCTCAATCACATTATTTGAATTAATGAATAATCCGGACTCAAATCTTAGTGACGGATTGGCTCATCATAAAGTAGACCTCTCAAGTATTAAAAGTTTTAGCCAATGGTGGACAAAAGTAGCCAACTGGGACCCACAAATAAACATCTTGTATATTTTGGGTCACCTTCATGATCTCGCTCAAAACTTTCACAATGACAGGCTCCATTCGCGATGGTTCCGAAGAATGATGTTACAAAGACGAATGAAGCTGATCAAACTAACTGAAGAAACCAGAGAAAATGTAAATCGCAACTTTGAGGCCATCGAAGATGTTTTCGTGGCCGCACCTACAAGCGAGAGACTATCCTCCAAGCAAGCCATATGGTTACTTCACTCGATGAATCCTAAAAAGTTTAAATCACCGGATAAATACGGCAAAGATTTCACTCCAGTGAGGTACTCCATCGATTATTACCAATCCTATAAAGATAGACTCAAGGAGCCTTTAACCAAGACGATCGACTTACCAGAGCTTCAAGCGCAGATTTCAGCCTATGAAAATGAACTACTTGAGGTTCGCGAGGAACTGGCTTTTCTAAGGTCGGGACACCATTCAAATGAAAATATAACGTTAGAGAGTCTCAAGGAGAGTCTCGATTTTTATACATCTTTTGATTTTAAAAAGAATAGAAAATTCGACACTATGGAAGGCAGTATTCTAAAACTAAAAAATATGTTCGAACGCCTTCAATATTCTCAAATCCGAAATGACGAGCGAAGACTATTACTTGCCTTCGTTATTGAAAAAATGGGGGTCATTTCCAAATACAATAGCCCTATGTCTTACTATGAATACAAATGGTGGGGTTCTGTCGCAAACTATAGGGACGCCTATCATGCAATTTTACTATTTTATGATAACGTCCACCTTTTCAATGTATCAGATGAAACGACAATCAAATTTATCGAGACCGAAATTAACAACATTATAGATTATGTTCCAGGAGCTTTACCTGGCGATGTTGTCGAACGGAGTATGACAGACAAGAATGGTCTCGCTAGAAAGAGAGAAGCCTTAGAAAATCTAGAGTCCTTAAGAGGTTTAGACTGGAATACTGCGATCAAACCTAAACTCGAAGCCCAATCCCGAAAACAAATGCAAAAGCAACTTGAGACCAAGGAGCACCATATCACGGAAAGGCTTGACCAACTCTATTACCAAAGAAATGGAAATACCCGTCAAAGTACCTCTAAACAAGCCGCCATCGACTCATCATTTCCCTACAGTTACGATCCGATATTTATTTTCCTTAAAAACTGGACAAGCGCTAGCTCTTATTTAGACCATCTCGATAATCAAGTATTCACAGAACCTCAACTCATAGAGAGCTTGCCACATTCAGAGCTAAGTCACCAATTCCTGGAGACTTACACTCAAGATTTAGTTGATGCACTCGCATACTTATCAGGACGCTTGGCTGTCCTAAAAAGCCAATCTTCAAAGGACCAATTAAAGTTGCTTGAAGATGCTCAGTCTCTTTCTCAAGTGGTTCAACAATCGAAAATTCGTTTAGCTCTAGATAAATTCGATCGAAATACCCTTATTGATTTTGCAGACCAAATCAGGGGATTGGAGTCTCAGATTCAGGAATTGGTCGGCCAAACCCGCTCCCGAAAGACTTTTTTGGAATCAAGAGGAGCAGAGTTTTTTCCTGATCAGAAGGATTCACCAATAAGAAGCCACTATGATCAGACAGTGCAACAATTGGAACTACTCAATCAAGAAGCAAACCGACTAGCTGAAATAGCCCGAGAGTCCTCTTCCACGATTGTCACATTTCTGGGTTTATAACCACTCATTATTAGGCATTATCCAATTATTATGTTTCATTTGAGCCTCAATCCTGACTGATTTTGAATTTCGTGGGATACTAATCCTGAGGGAGCATCATGGGATTAGCTGATCGGGCAAAAATCGTAACAGATACTAAATTCAAAAAAACATTGAGGTTTAACCCCTCGTTCACTGCCTTATTTAAGATCTCCCAAAACGATCCACAATTCTTTCAACCTGAAACACTTTTTGAATTGTGCAACGATATTCGCTTTAAATCATTTGTGGAACTTCTTTCAACTCGAGAAGTACGCATAATAAGTGAACAAAACGTACCCTTTAAAACGGAGAAAGGTAAAACAATTTACGTTAACCTTCATGGGACTTCATCTTCCATTTCCAACTCAGTAGAAATTCAATTTGAAGACGTGACCGAGATCGGTAAAAGCATTGAAGACTATGAGAAACAGATTGCTACCGTGGTTCACGAGTTTAACCAGGAAATGAGTGATATCGCCACACTCATTCAGCAGCGTCTTCTAGAACCTTTTAACCAACTAAGGGAAAAAATTAATAGCTCAGATGGGCTCGATAAAGTGGTTAAAGAAGAGATTCTTTTTGAACTCCAATCGATACAGTCTTTTTTTGAAGACATGGCTCCCCAAGCCTCTAAAATCGAGACCTTTCACAATCAAAAATCGGTCACTGAACTACTCGTCGATATCAAAAATTCATGCCATGGATATTTGAGTTCTAGATCAATAAATTTTGAAGTCACCGACCCAAAAGAAGTTTATAAAATTGAGACACACGACAAAATTGAAGCATTTTTTACAAATTTGATTTATCACATCGCAGAGCTCTTCGATGAGTACTCTATAGACCCTCTCATAGCAGCGTCTCAGGAAAAATCGGAATCAGGCCCAGTTGTGGTCCTCTATGCAAACGTCCATGACCCTTCATCAGAGGGCATTTCACAGTTGGGAGAAAAGTCTAGTCCTGATATTCAATTCTCTCAATCTACATCTTATTTGATAAGTCTCTCAAAATTGTTAGGATATAGGATAGAAGTTAGCACGAGCCCGGCTAGCACCATGTACAAGGTGCAGATAAAGTAGCCAGTTTTTGAGAGATTTTAATGTCGAATACTACAAGTGATGGAAATAGATACTTTCTCTCTGGAGATCTCAACGAACACTTTGAATTTCAAGATTTACCTCCATTTCCAGAAATCGTTGTTGACCTATCTGGCCTTAAAAAAATTAACTCCGTTGGCATTACAAAGTGGTTGAGTTTTTTTGAAACATACAAAGTAGATAAACATTTTATTTTTGAAAAAATTCCTTCTGCAATTGTCACACAGATAAATAT
>CAZFYV010000280.1:0-5229 GCA_964523195.1 uncultured Pseudobdellovibrionaceae bacterium | reverse complement strand
AGAGTCTCTCTCCTGGAAAAGCGTATTCCGTAGACAGCTTAGTCCGAGCTTTTTCACTTCCCTAACAACAGTTATAGGCTTTGGCTCACTCGCGAGCTCGGATTTGTCTATTATCTCAAGATTCGGAATCATGGCAGCCCTGGGAGCTTTGATCGAATGGTTTTCTCTATTTATACTCATTCCAGCTCTGGGAGCTAAATTTCCGTTTTATAGAACTTGGGTCGATCGCGAAAAGGCTAAAGCGCTTCCGACAATTAGTAAATTACTTACGAAAACTCCAAATAGAATACTCACCTATTGTAGTCTAACTGTATTTTTATTTGCACTTATTGGTGTTCCTCAATTGAATATCGATGACTCCCCCTTAGAAATTTTTCCTAACTCACATCAACTAAGACAATCAGGGGAATATTTTTCAGAGTCCAGGGGTTGGCGCGCCAATGTGAGTTTAATTAGTGAAAACTTCGAGTTAACAGAATCAGTTACTCAAAAACTAATAGACTCTGATTTCTGGAAGAAGGATTACAAAAATCTTAAGCTAGAGGACCCTTGGACTACGGTGAACTACGTCCAGTCTGACATATCTAGTGAATCTCGTCGCTCCACAGACCAAACGATTTTAAATTCGCCTCAAATGATACGCTACTTAAATGACTACGGTGAAGCGCGGTCTATCATCTATATCGACAATACAGATGTCTCCTACATCAATAAACTCAAACAAAACTTCGAAGAATTTTGCCAGGCAAACAATTGCAAGCTAGCCGGCACATTGATTTCTTATGGCGAATTCGGCACAAAAGTACCAAAAACCCTAATGAGTTCGCTTTTTATTAGTATTTTATTGGTGAGTTTAGTTCTATTGCTCTTAGCTAAATCACAAGGAATTTCACGCCATGGGCGAGTGGCCATCGTGGTTTCTGCCCTATGGGGACCAGCTTTTGTAATCTCTTTTCTTTGGGTAATGCAAGTTCAAATTTACTTTGTAACATGTATATTTGCTTCTGTGCTGGTTGGACTCGCAGGAGACAATGCAATTCAGTTTATATTTTCTTCTAAGAAAAAGGGACTCAACAGTGGATTGACTGAAAAGCAAACATCCAGTTTTCAAACTGGCCTAATTCTAATGATACTTCCTTGTGTCTTTTTGCTCTCATTCTTTTTACCCATGAGAATTCTCGGAATCTTTTTTGCTCTTGGGACTCTCGCATCCCTCTACGGAGATATCTGGATACTTAAAGGTCTTTTGAAGCTGAAACCCACTCAAAATGGATAAGTATTAGTTTCCGCTATCTCGATCGGATTCACGATGATTAAATTGACGACTCACTAATCGATCTCTCATCTGCCTAATAGAAGTTGTCTCAACATCGAGTAGCCCCTTTAAATACAAAGGAACTCTTAGAGGCTCTGTTGGAAGATTGGTTTGAGTGCCCATAATCTGAGGACGCACACTATCATCCACATACCCATAGGCATCAGCTGCGCTATTCACCTCTTCCATCAGCTCTTCATACATAGCCCGGCTACAATTGTCTCTAATGGACAGAAGCTTGTTGGCAACTTGTATACCATTTCCCAAACTCTCAACATCCGATGGAGTTAAAGGATAATTACCATTCACTATCCTTTTTAAACTACTGTTCCAAAGGTTTCTAAAGACGGAAAACTTGATACTCAAGACATCGAAAAGTACTTTGGCTAAAACCGACTTATGGACTGGGTCCTGGCAAAAAGGCCTCCCTGGAATTCTGGTATCAAATTCTCCTTCTCCGTCGGGTTGAAAAACACTTGTTCGATTAAGGATGTCCTCTGGTTTCTCGTAGACCTGAAGTGGATGAAACCGAGACTCGGAATACCCGAGGTCATAGAAGCTTTGATCGCTTCCAAACTTAAAATAATTAAAGACTATGATTTTGGAGTAATCCACATTTGAAGGCACAAAACCATTATATGGCTTTAATGGAATCTTTTGGATAATATAGCCCGTCGACTCGTCAGCAGGACTTTTTATTTGCTTGTACTCTGAAGGCATAACGATGTTCCCACAACTTGCTCCTCCAGAACTGATAAAATTTAAGTAATTGGTACCAGAGATTTCAGGAGCTAGAAAAAAAACTGTGGGGACCGCGTAGTCCTCATTGGCAAGGTGCTTAGTATCTAGTCTGATTATTAAATCGTGGATAATTCCTTCGATGTATAAAGTATGGGTAAAGGTAATTTGCTCTTCAGGAAGTGCTTCTTGGAGACAAGACATGGTTTTGGGATATTGGGCCGAAGGCAAAGTATGATTAGAATCCGCAATCACTTGCCCTGGGGTCCCAGCTGCATTAGCCCAAAATGGAACCAAAACACCGATTAAAATGCCAAAAAACAACGCTCTAAAACTACTCACACTTTTCCTTCCGGGAGTCTATATCGCAACCTTTATGCCATGGAATGGGAGGGCCCAATTCTAATGAGACTGTCAGGATCTTTTTCAGTCAGCGCAAAATGGCAAAAAATCGAGCTTTCTAGGCTCTTAGAAGTTACTGGTTGCAGATCAGAGCAATTCTCTCGCATTTGAAACTCCCAATATGGCACTAATTTTGGAATCTAAGACAGTGGATTAAATATGGTTTTAGTTCACATGATGTGGCTAACCAGAACATGAATGAGGAGCCAACATGACTCGATTCAAAACTAAATTATTGCTAACCTTGTTTGTAGCAGGCGCATTCTACACTTCAAATGCTCTAGCCACCAATTGTCTTAACGACCGCGAAAGATCTACGGAATGGACCAACGCTAAGCGAGACCTTAGACCTTGCAACGATGACGATTTTGATAAGAAAGATATGAGCTTTTGTTCCTTGGTCGGATTCTCTAAATCCCTATCGAACAGAAACTTAAAAGGCTTCAATTTTCGAGGATCCTATATCGACGGAGTTAATTTCTCCGGATCGAATCTCAAAGGTGCAAACTTCGAAGGCGCCTATGGTAGTGGTGTTAACTTCAACAACGTTGAAAGCATTAAAGATGCAAATTTTAACCATTCACTGATCACTAACTCAAATTTCAACAATATCGAAAAGGGCTATAGAGCAACATTCTTAGGCGCTGACCTTACAGACTCTACCTTTCACAGAAGTGACCTTGAAAAAGCTAAATTTTCGGGTGCCGATTTAGGAGGCGTATCATTCCTTAGAGCGACTCTCAAAAAAGCTAACTTTAAGGGTTATCAGGATCAGTGGGTTGTCGGTAACGAAGTGAATTTTGCCAACGCCAACCTTAAAGACGCCGATCTAACTGGTTTCTGGGGTTGCTACTCTTCGAAATCAAGTGCCCAAACCAAATGGAATGGCGCTGTTTATGATAACAGAACCAAGCTCCCACCCCATACCTTTAACTCCCAGAGACAGAAGCAATCATTTACTAGCTTCACTCAAGGCCATGATAGCGCTGGTGGAGTTATGAGATATGCCGACTAAAGTGACTCTGTCGAAATAAAAATTCCGTCAGCTCTCGGCCCATAATTATTATGGGGATTGATAGCAGACCTTTGATCGGCTTCACTCATATTTCGCGTATTAATCTGACTAAGCACTGTAATATCTCGCTGGCCTCTAGCCTTTAGCCGATCAGGTAAACCACCGCCGAAGGCTGCATGGAAATCTCCAACACATATAACGAGAACATGAGTTGGGTTTTGAACTATATATTCGCGAGCAATCCAGGCCATCGTATCATCCCACAGACTTTGAGATGTGAAGTATCTATCCATAGCATCTTTAGGCAAACTATGACCACCACCCATTATATTCTCAAAACGTTCTCGGTAGTTTTTCGAACCAATTCGAAAGTTTGGCGGAAGAATTGCTTGTTGTTCGGGAGTCAGGGAATCAAGTCCATTTCTAGAAATGGCTCGACTTAAAGTTCGAGGAGCATTCAATCCCAAGGTGCTCCCATTTGTTCCAAGAGTTGATCGAACCTGAGTTCTCCAATTGGCGAAATTATCTTTTCCCCATTTGATAGCTTTTAAAAAGTCAGACTCGCTCATTTTTCCCGCTAGAAAATCTTCAATCTTTTTCTGATCCGTATAATTAAAAAACTCGAGACCAACAGATACGGTGAACCCCTTCTGCTTTAATTTATTAATCACCTCGATTTGATTAGCATGATGAGGACCATGATTATGAAACTCAGAAACGAGAACAATGGATCCGGGGCTAACTTGATTTAAAAGATCGTCTAATGACGTTGTTTGTACTGTATCACCTTTAAGCCAAGTTCCATGGGGATATAAAGACGCTGAGGCACAATTCACCAAAAAAGTAATCGATGCAAACAATGCAAATAGCTGTAAACGACTCATAAATCCACCCCCTTAAACCTAATCTATGGGGTCAATTTATCAAATTAAGGGTTACCGGCAAGAAGATTTAACCATTCTATAACTTGTTCTGAAGCCCATCCTGGAGCGTCAAAAGTCAGGTCGTGCCCTGCTGACGGGTGCCGATGAATATTGTACCCCCAATACCTTCCAATATTTACGGAAGACTGGGGATTAACCAACTCATCACCAGCTGAATTGAGAATAAGTACAGGCTTTTGAGGTGGTTGTTTTTTAGGGCGAAAACGGCTGGCCGCAACCAGTTGTCGAAGGACTGTCTGGGGATCAATGGGTCTTCGTATAGCCAATTGCTCCCACTTTTTAGCAATCTCACTGTGATTAGACTTGTTCTGAGAAGTGATATCTAAAACAATTCTCTCGCGCTCAAAGAGAGATTGTGCTTTTGCGGCTGAAGTTAGTGCTTTAATCGCTTTAGGAGTTAGCCTTTCCCATATCTTTGATACTTTAGAAAAACTTGTATTAACTAAAACTCCGCCAGAAAAATCCTCTGGATATCTATACATCCATTCTGTAGCGACCATGCCACCAAGAGAAAGGGCAAAAATATAGGCTTTGTCGATTTCTATATCTTTAACTTTTAACAAGTACTGAGATCTTACGAACTCAGAGATTCCTCCCATTGATAGTGGTGATGGAATTTTGCGATACTCTCCAACTCCCGGCAGATCAATACAAATAACTTTTGTTGGACCCAATTTTGAATTTAGCTCTTCTTCGAAGAACTTATTAAAATCTTCCCAATGCCCCTGCTCTCGAGCTAGCCCTCTAAGTAGAACCCAAACATTTTGTTTTTTAGGTTTTCCGCTAGCGAGCATACCAGTACTCCAAGGCCTCTT
>CAZFYV010000279.1:2618-5275 GCA_964523195.1 uncultured Pseudobdellovibrionaceae bacterium | reverse complement strand
CTCACCTGAGAACTTTTAGGTAAATCAATCGACTCAAAAAACTTGATGAGCTCTGGGATATGGCGATTTGAAGAATCTAAATGCCTTACTAACTCATGACTTTTAGGAATGCTCACAAAAGCATCTGGTGTCCAAGGAGTAGACCCAAGACAACTCAGCGAGATAAATAGTAAGGTGAAAAGAGTAAGTAGATTAATTCTCATAACAACTGGCCCCAAAACAATTTAACCAGTTGTATTTTAGAGATGGAGGCAACTCAAGCCCATTAGGAACCCACGTGATTATTACATTTCAAAGACAAATCTTGTCCGAATTTAGTCGTGAAAGGCTATTTTTTTACCCTATGGACGCTGGAAAATACAGGATTTGTAGAGACCCTCAAAGTTACCACTTTTCGTGATCTGTGTAACCGAGCACTGCCCCTTAAAGCCCCGCTGGTTGAGCCTGTTGATGATCTGAGATGGAAAGACTTCTCTTAGAAGAGGGTCAACAATTCGAACACTATCAATCACTATAAATTGACCACAGTTAAGACCGATATTGTCTTCAGTTTCAGAGGTGAATTGAGCATATTCACAAGCCTTGATCCGCCTTGGATCCAGCTGACTAATTTCTCCTAAACTTTTCTGAGCATCAGGCTGACTCAAGACACTTTGATTTTTACCAACCATCAAATTACCAAATGATGATAGAGAAAAAAGAAACACTACTACGAAAAGAATCTTTGAAGACATGCTGGCTCCTTCAGTACTTGAATATACTCAACATCAAATCGCCAAGTACAATAGGATTCAAGCTCTGACACAAAAGAGTCTAGACCATAGTCTTGTATCTAAAATTAATGACTGAATACTTGCTTACGAAGCTTCCATTTCTTGGTCGCCAAACACTTGGTTGAGTTTAGCGCGCAAACGAGAAACTGCCTGTGCATGCAGCTGAGAAACCCGACTTTCAGTAACCCTAAGTACTTTACCAATTTCTTTGAGATTTAAATCTTCATAGTAGTAAAGCGAAAGCACTAACCTCTGTCTCTCAGGAAGCTCTTCAATTGCTCGTGTAACGACTTCCTTAACAGACTTGGAGTTTAACTGATTAAACGGATTATTTAATTTAGCACCCTCTAGGATGCTTAAAATGGACTTCTTATCAACACTACTAAAAGTAGCCTGCTCATCAATAGAAAGAACACTCACAGGACGAACTTGATTTACAAGATCGTAGAACTCTTCCATATTTAAGCCTAGTTTAGCTGCCACTTCTTCATCTTCTGGAGAACGGCCTAGCTCTGTTTCTAACTCGCCAATAGTGCGGTCTAGTAATTTTGCTTTATCTCGAACACTTCTAGGAACCCAGTCCTGTGCTCGTAATTCATCAAGAATCGATCCACGAATTCTAAACTCTGCATAAGTTTTGAATTTGTTATCTCTGCTTGGATCGTACTTTTCAATCGCATCCATCAAACCAATTACACCTGAAGAAATCAGATCATCAAGTTCGATATTAGAAGGTAATCGAACAGCAATCTTTTGAGCGATAAACTTAATAAGAGGAGCATACTCCATGATCAGCTTATCTTTCTGCTGAGGAGTTAACTTACTTGGCTCTTCTTTATATTTTTTCAGTAAGCTACTAGATGACATCCGCACCTTCCTTAATATACTTCCAAGTTACCAAAGGTAAGACGGTACAGAAAGTCCAAATCTTTTCATGCCACACCTAAGAGCTGGCGCCAAAAGAACTGTAGACTTCCTTTACACTTGTCTATGGTTTGATAACCATTGAGTTTATTTGCTATTTCTCCAATTGAGACAGATGATACAGCCTGTGGATTAGACCTTACGATTAGCTTCTGCGATTGGATTGCCTGCCTCAGATCTTTATCATGAGGTATTGATCCTAAATAATCAAGACTGACGTACAGAAACCTTGAAGTTATGTCATTAATTTTTGAAAACAAGCGCTTACCGTGGCTCTCGTCCTTCACCTGATTGCATATTACGGAGAATCTCGTCTCTCTATATTGGTTATTTAAAACTTTCATTAAGGCATAGGAGTCTGCTAATGAAGACGGGTCTGGTGTTAAAACCACCACAATCTGTTGAGCAGCACTATTAAGGAATAGAACATGGTCTTCAATTCCAGGTGCAGTATCGACTAACATATAGTCATACTGGCTGCCTAGCTCACTAACATGGTCGATCAACTGTGCCTTAGCCTGTGTCGATATTTTTGACATTTCATAAATTCCACTTCCACCTGGAAGTAGGTCTATATTTTTATCCAGTCGGCAAATCGCATCCTTAACCGAACACTCTCCACCGATGACATGACCTAAATGTTTTGTAGGCCTAACACCAAACATGATCTCTACATTGGCCATCCCTAGATCACCATCTAAGATCAAAACTCGGTTACCTGCATCTTGAAGACATAGGGCCATCTGAGAAGTAATCGTGGTTTTACCCACTCCGCCCTTTCCGGAAGCAATACTGATAACCTTTGTCTGTGAGCCGTGCCTACCGTACAAGGTTGGACTCATATTCACACTCGCCATAACTATCCCCTCTGCTTATTCAACTTCGTCAATTTGAAAAGTAAATCCAATACTCTCTCTTTTGTAGCGACCTCGTAATCCTCTGGTATCCGCGAACCAAGAC
>CAZFYV010000279.1:0-2598 GCA_964523195.1 uncultured Pseudobdellovibrionaceae bacterium | reverse complement strand
AGTGAAGTGGATATGATGTTTTTCTATTAAAATTATAAATAACTCCATGCTGCGATGATTGATCTAAACTCGTAAAAATCACATCATCAAACTGGGCAACTTTGTACCTTTGAGCGATTTCGATACAGTCTTGATCCTTAGATGCACAAGACAACACAAGGTGTGTTTTCATATCTGCCTTTAAATCTTTAGATAAAATAGACCGTATGTGATCAATCTCCTCAATAGACTGTAAAGAAAACCCAGGAAAGTCGACCAACACATGATCAAACTCTCTAAGTTGAGAAATATATTGCTGAAACTCATTGGCGTTTGAAACCACATAACATGGAACATTTAAGATTCTGCAGTAGATCTTGAGCTGATCAACAGCACCAATCTTAAAAGTGTCATTGGTGAGAACAGCAACTTTCTTTTTGTGCTTCAAAACCAAATGACTTGCCATCTTTACAAGACTCGAAGTTTTACCAACTCCAGATGGACCAACAAAAGAATGAATTCTTTTCTCATATGGCCTATCAGCTATCTTTACATTGTCTAAAATGTATTTAGCAGCAAATGCATCAACAAGTGGCGCTTTTACTAGCTGCTCTCGAGGAAGACTGGCCTTAGCTGCCTGAACAATCTCTACAATTGACTCAGCAGATATTCCCACCCCAGAAAGCTTCTCATAAATGAAATTCAATTCGTAGGGAATTCCATATTGCGCACCAGGGTGTGCACTTACAAAATTCTGAGGAACTTGTTTAAAATTAGATATAACCGATTGAAGCCTTTCAATCTCTTGCTTCAGAACTGCAACTTCTTCAGCATTCTCCACTTTATGAGCAGGCACTTGAGCTGCTGGACTAGCAACAGGCGCTCTTACTTGACTAGGAACTGGCTCATCAAAAAGATCTTTCCCTGCAAGCAAAGCCTCTTGAGTCGCAGACTGGACCCTCATCTTAGAGTTTTCTACGACAGGCTTATTATTTATTGCAACTTTCTGCTGTGGCATTGGCACATCAGCTTTTTTTGCCAATTCATCAAGGTTGATCTTCATTTTTGTATTCTGTTGTGGAGTTTCAACTTCTTCATCATCTTGAATCGAAATATAAGGAACTTGAGTCACTGAACGATTACGATCTCGATTTTTTTCTACGTATCGATTCATTACTTTTGTCATCATCTCTTTCTGTGCTCGAGCTGGAATCTGAGCCAGGCGCTCTTTATCCTGATCACGAAGCTTAGATTCTAACAACTTCTTCTTAGCTAAAACTGTTTCTGATACCGCAGCGGTAACTTCTACACTTCCCTGGTTGAGTAATCCAAAACCCTTTGAGAGGTTTTTTGCTGACAAAATAATTGCCTCTGGACCTAGCTCTTTTTTAATCATTACCAATGCATCTTGCATTGAACGTGCTTCATACTTCTTAACTTGCATGGGCCATCTCCACTACACCTACTGAATGCACATTGACGTCTGCCGAAAGTTCACTGTGAGAAAGTACAATCAGTTGCGGTAAAAATCGATTTACCAGTTTATATATATGTCTACGGGCTGTTGGACTCGTTAAAAGAATAGGCTGCCCGGCAATTTCAGGGCTTGACTCAATTGAGTCAGCTAAATTTCCAATCATCTGCTGAGCCTGGTGAGGGTCCATTACAAGCTGGATTCCCTGCTCGGTTTGAATAAGTGAACCTGTAATCAACTCCTCTAGTTCAGGTGCGAGTGTCAATACAGATACAATTTCTTCTTCACCCTTCACTTTGCTCGTAATACTTCGACAAAGTGCTTTTCTTACCGACTCAGTAAGCAACTCAGCATCTTTAGTTCGAATAGATTCATCAGCGAGTGTTTCAAAAATAGTGAGTAAGTCTCTAATAGATACCTGTTCCTGCAATAAGTTTTGCAATACCTTGACCACCGTACCTAGAGGTAAAAGATCTGGGATCAACTCTTCTACTACTTTTGGATAAGACTTTTTAAAGTTATCTATTAGTGAAGAAGCTTCTTGGCGGCCTAGCAGCTCGTGAGCATGGGTTCTAATAATCTCAGTGATATGTGTCGCCATAACTGTTGGTAGATCGACAACCGTGTATCCCATGATCTCAGCTTCTTCTCTTTGTTTAGGCGCTACCCAAAGAGCATCTAGTCCAAAAGCAGGCTCCCTCGTAGGTATACCGTCAATTGGGTCAGAAACATTTCCAGGATCCATAGCTAACATATAGTCTGGCTTTAGTGTCCCACCCGCGACTCTATTACCTTTGATTAAAACTTGATAATCGCCAGGTTCTAATTGCAAGTTATCGCGAATATGAATACTCGGAACAATTATACCGAGATCCATAGCAAATTGTTTTCTGATCGAAAGTATTCTTTCCAGGAGATCTCCCGACTCTTCACTTTCAACAATATTAATAAGACCGTACCCGACTTCGAGCTCAACCATGTCTAGTGGAAGGAGACTTTCGATTTTCTCACGAGGACTTTCTTCCCCACCTTCTACTTCGACCTGCTCCTGCTTAGCTGCTTCTTCTTTTTGGTATTCACTGATGAAAAAAGACACAAGACCCAAAACGATGGCAATCCCAACAAAAGGTACCGTCGGTAAACCT
>CAZFYV010000278.1:0-5341 GCA_964523195.1 uncultured Pseudobdellovibrionaceae bacterium | reverse complement strand
AATAAAAGTCAGAAAGCCTTGGTCGCCTGGGTTTCTCAGATGATCGGCAAAACTATGTGCGAGTAGTTCATCGCCATCCAGGAGAGAATTGAACAATTCGATGCTCATCATAGAACTAGGACCATAAACCCCATTGGCATATTTCCAAGACGACTTTGTGATTAACTTCATCACTGGGCTTTTTCTAAACGGGTTGTCTTTAGAGAATTGATCTTGGCAGGTGAGGGCAAAAGATTGACTAGAGAGAATCAACACTAAAACAGAAAGAACCACAACTTGCTTCATAGAACCAACGACCTTCGAAATTTGTTATCAACAACTTGGTGTTTACCATCTGAAGGTCCCATTAGAAATACGAGTAAATTACAAATGAACGGACTTTATTTGGCAGTTTAAAATATGCAAAACAAACCCCGTTTAATAAGTGTAGAACTCCTGTGTTTTATAATGAGAATTGTTAGATTAGGGCCCGGTAATATTAAGTTTATCAGAACTCCGATTCTTAACTTTAAGTTCACATAGCCTTAAACCGATCTATATACCTGGAGGTTATCATGGCAAGAATTTATGAGAAGAAGAACGTAACTTACTGTGACTATGATTCTGTCAGCAAAACCATCTATGTGTATTGGGACTCTCTTTACAAAGACGACATTATTCGTGAGTGTGTTGAAGTACAAATGAAGAAGGTCGAAGCGGGTGCTCTAAGCATTATCATTGATGTTAAAGAAGCAGCAGGAACACCGAGTGACGATACGCAAAGATGGTTTGCCAAAGAGGTCTTTCCTTTTTACGACCAACATGGGTTAAAACAGCTCATCACTATACTCCCAAAGAGTGCAGTGGCAAAAGTTGGTGCCAGTGGTTGGAATAAGACGGCAAGTTCGTTCAAGTTTGATATCTACGAAACAGATTCAATCGAAAACGCAAAGAAACTTACAAGAAGTACTGCAAGAGCAGCTTAGCTGAACAGCTTAACCATGTAGCTTAATTGGGCAGCTTAATTGGGCGAGCTCTGTATAGAGCTCTGCTTTCTTTTATCTGAGAGTATGACGCGCTTCATAAGGCTGTCAGTTCATTTGCATCTATCCTGAAAAATAGAAATTTGTACCAAATCCCATCTATATAATGGTAGTTTCCTGCCCATGAAAAAACTCTTATTTATTCTTATACTTGGATGGGGCTCACAGGCTATGGCCCATGGAAGCCTAGAATTGATAGAATGCCACAATAAAGATAACTCAATGATTTTTAGTGGCGAAGCGATCAACAAGCAAAACGTCTTTAAGATCAAAGCACTCAAAGCTGGAAAGACGGTTTGGGAAAAGTCGAACGTCAAGCTCGCTCTCACCGATACCGTAGAAAACAATCAGGTTATTGAGAATATCAAGTTGGAGACCAAAGAAGGTAAGGCCCACCTAAAAGTCTTTGAAGTCGCCACTCGTGAGATCAGAAACGGAACTGGTACTTTTGAGTTTTCTAAATTTAAAAGTAGTGGCCCGCTTTCTTGCTACGCTGTTTATTAATTTTTCTATTATTTAGGGATTCGAAATGATTCGTCTTATTGTTTTGCTCTCGGTATTTTGTATTACCGATATCGCATTTAGTATGTCTGAAAAGCCAGCTTCAACTAATGAACTTACTGTGTATTCAGCTCGAAAAGAGCACTTGGTAAAACCACTTTTCGAAGCTTACGAAAAGCAAACGGGTGTTAAGATTAAGTATATCACCGATAAAGCTGGTGCTCTTCTTACTAAACTTCAAGCTGAAGGAAAGAATTCTCCAGCTGATATGTTAATTACAGTGGACGCAGGAAATCTCTGGCAAGCAGCGAATAGCAATTTACTTGAGCCCGTTAACTCAGAAAAGTTATCTGCAAACATTCCTAGTCATTTGAGGTCACCTGACAATACCTGGTTCGGACTTTCAATAAGAGCGAGAACGATTGCTTATAATCCAAAAAAGGTAAAAAAATCTGAGCTTTCAACCTACGAGGCTCTCTCTGAGAAATCTTGGAAAGGCCGAGTTTGCCTTAGAACATCTAAGAAGGTTTATAATCAATCGCTTGTAGCTATGTTTATGCAACAATATGGTGAAAAGCGAACTGAAGAAATTGTTAGTGGTTGGGTCAATAACTTAGCGGCTCCTGTATTTTCAAACGATACAGCAGTTTTAGAAGCCATAGCGGCTGGTCAGTGTGACGTTGGAATAGTGAACACTTATTATTTTGGTCGTTTGATGAAGAAGAATCCTAAACTGAATCTTGCTCTATTTTGGCCGAATCAAAACGTGAAGGCTAAAAACAATAGAGGTGTTCATGTGAATATTTCTGGAGCTGGTATTGTTAAGACATCTAAAAACAAAATGGCTTCTCAAAAGTTTTTAGAGTGGTTGTCGAGTAAAGAAGCACAAGCTAAATTCGCTCAAATCAATTTAGAATATCCCGTTCATCCAAAGACAGGTAATGATCCTTTGGTTGATTCCTGGGGTAAGTTTGATCCGAGTTTAATCAATGTCTCTTTTGCTGGGAAAAACCAAGCAAAGGCGATCCGTCTTATGGATCGATCGAAATACAAGTAGAAGGTAGTTTGATTTAAAAAGTGATATTTGGCCGCCTTCTTAACTATGTGATCTTGGCCCTTGTAATCCTACCTTTGATATTTTTAGTCATAAGTAGCTTTGGGGCCGAAGGAGAAGTTCTTGATCATCTCCTACGCTACGAAATTACCCACAATCTTATAAATACGGTTTTATTAGCCTCTTGTACGGTATTTTTAACAGTAGTTTTAGGCTCATCTTTGGCTTGGATGACTACAAGATATGAGTTTTTTGGGCGTAAGACCTTTGAAAAGTTACTTATTCTTCCAATTGCTATTCCTACCTATGTTTTTGCCTTTGTATATGTTGGTCTTTTAGACTTTGCGGGCCCACTTCAGACTTACCTCAGATCGGTTTTTGGCAACTCTAGTGATCTTTTTAATATTCGGTCTTTTTATGGACTGGTTTTCTTTTTGAGTCTTTCACTTTACCCATATGTTTATTTGATGGCTAAAAGTGCTTTTTCGACATTAAGTCAAGATCAGTACGACTGTGCAAGGAGTCTCGGACATAGTTCTCGATCGGTTTTTTGGCGTTTAAGTTTCAAACTGGCATTGCCATGGATCAGTGGGGGAGCCCTATTGGTAGCTATGGAGAGCTTTGCTGATTTTGGAGCGGCGGCTGTCGCCGGGGTAGATGTCTTTACAACCTCAATTTATAAAAGTTGGTTTGGATTCTATTCACTGCCAAGTGCCTCGCTTCTTTCACTGGTTTTAGTATTAATCGCTTTGATTTTGCTCACTTTAAAAAATTATAATCAAAAAACTCAAAGAAATGCATTTCTGACTGCTCCTGGAGAGCGAACCTTAAAGTCGATCAAAGCTTCTAAGCTTAAGTCGGGTCTTTATTTCACAATATGTCTTACTGTTACGTTTTTGGGTCTTATTGTTCCTGTAGTTCAGCTATCGAGTTGGAGTCTATCCATTTTAAATCAAGAAATTCTCTCAGACCTTTTAGGTTTTTTGTTTAATACATCGCTCTTAGCGCTGTTAGGTAGCGGAGTTTGTGTTGTTGGGGCTTTAAGTCTCGTACTTATTGTAAGAGTTGGTCGTTTTCATCGACAAGGTTTTTCCTCATGGGTCGCTCCTTTAGGCTATGCTATGCCTGGATCAGTTTTAGCTGTGGGAGTATTTTTGTTTCTAACACAAATTGATTCGACCTTTGGGCAAAGGCTGTTAGCTGGAAGTGTTGTGGCTTTGACAATTGGGTACCTCATTCGGTTTTTAGCCATATCTTACTCGTCTATTGATAGTGGTCAAAAGCGTATTGATCAATCTCTAGATGAAGTAGCAAGTTCTCTTGGTGTCGTTAAATTAAAACAAATTTGGTATGTACATTTACCACTTCTTAAAAAGAGTTTGATTGCAGGTCTACTGCTGACCTTTATAGATATTTGTAAAGAAATGCCTCTAACACTTATGACGAGGCCCTATGGTTGGGATACATTAGCTATTAAAATTTATGAGTTTACTTCAGAAGGAGAGTGGGAGCTTGCTAGTCCTCCGGCTCTTGCCATAATAATAATTGGTATTATCCCGGTCGTCTTTTTGGAGCGTAATACTCGAACGGAAAAGTTATGAATTTTTTAAAAGTCAAAAATGTGAGTCATAAATACCCTGGACAGGAAGATAGTGCCGTCAAAGAAGTTTCGTTTGACCTTGATAAGGGTAAGATCATGGCTTTTTTGGGCCCAAGTGGTGTCGGGAAAACAACGATCTTGCGCTGTATTGCTGGTTTTGAGCAAATTGACTCTGGTGAGATTCTTATTGATGGTGAGCTTATTGCTGGCGATCAGTTTAGTATGCCTGTCGAGAAACGAAATATTGGAATTGTTCTACAGAATTTTGCTTTGTTTCCGCATTTGAGTTTGAGAAAAAATATTGAATTTGGTCTTAAAGGTATCGACGAATCTGAGAGAAAAAAGAGGGTCGAAGAGCTGGTTGAAATGACCAATTTGGGTCCATGTTGTGATAACTTGCCCAAAGAAGTGTCTGGCGGCC
Source organism: uncultured Pseudobdellovibrionaceae bacterium (assembly GCA_964523195.1). Taxonomy (GTDB): domain Bacteria; phylum Bdellovibrionota; class Bdellovibrionia; order Bdellovibrionales; family JAGQZY01; genus JAUHWN01. Next base: position 743 of record CAZFYV010000278.1, on the reverse strand, counting down.
AACAGCAAAGAGCAGCTATAGCTAGAGCTATCGCTCCCAGACCAAGGCTTCTATTGATGGACGAGCCTTTTGCCAATTTAGATGCGACCCTCAAAACTAATATAAAAGAAGAAATTAAGGCTTTGCTTGAAAACTATAAGATGACTACCATCATTGTGACCCATAACCGTCACGAAGTAGAAAACATCGCTCACACTATTGGGGAATTTTCTGAGCAGGGCTTTAAAATCGACGCTTGATGTGAACTGAATAAATCACAATGTAGATTCAAATCATCAGCATGATTGAAGGATAAATTATGCCACATATTATTATTGAACACACAAAAGACATAGCTGAAGCCGTGAATACTCACGATCTCAATAAAAAACTTCACGCCTGCCTGGCTGCTCAAGAAACAGTAAAGCTTGAGTCAGTAAAAACGAGAGCCATCCCTGTTGAAAACGCAGTCGTAGGCGATGGGTCTATTGAAGACTTTGTGCATATTACAATTTTGCTTTTAGAAGGTCGGTCAAAAGAGCTTAAGGCCACAATGGCTCAAAATATTTTTAATGAAGCTCAATCAATGCTTAAAGATGTGAATTGTGCTTTGTCTGTAAACGTAGATGATCTCGGTGTTTATCAGAAATAAAAAAGCTCCTGATCGCACAGGAGCTTTTGAAATCTAAATTAACTTACAAGTAGATATTAATATCTTAAGTTGTAGTTTGGCATCTTTAAGTAAGCGTCAGCCATTTCTCGTC
>CAZFYV010000277.1:0-5372 GCA_964523195.1 uncultured Pseudobdellovibrionaceae bacterium | reverse complement strand
TGATCTCATCAATACGCTGGGATGATTCGTAGAAAGCTTTTGGATCCATATTTTCAGGGCATAGAATCGATATGTGAAGGTTTCCGTCTCCCACGTGGCCAAACCAAACCACCTCGTAGTCTGGATATTCCGCTTTTAAAACTTCATCAAGCTCGAGCAAAAACGGCGTCACCTGTGAGATCTTCACTGAAACATCGTTTTTATAGGGTGTTCGAAACGAAATCGCCTCTGCGATATTTTCTCTAATGGCCCACATGTCTTGAGTTTGTTGGTCAGATTGTGAGATCACTCCATCGACCAGCCATTCTTTTTCTACACAATGCTCGAAGATGCTAAGAACTTGTTCTTCTGAGTCAGTGCCTTCACTTTCTATTTCAATCAATAGATAGAAACGAGTTTCTGATTCCATTGGGCGGCTTAAATCGGGAGCTGCTTTTAGAACGTATTTAAGAGATAGGTCGTCAAAGAATTCGAATGCAAGTAGGTTTGTTTTATCGCGAAAAGCTTTAAAGACCGACATCGTATGGTCTAAATCTGATAGGGCTACCATTAAAAGAATTGGATCGTTGGGCTGTCGAGTAAATTTGATGGAGGCTTCAGTGATAAACCCAAGAGTCCCTTCAGAACCAATAAATAAATGCCTTAAGTCGTAGCCAGAAGCATTTTTAATCAAATCGTTATTGAGTTGTAGGACTTCGCCTGTGCCAGTCACAACTTCGAGACTCGTCACCCAATCACGCATTAGACCATAACGTATGACTTTCACTCCACCTGCATTTGTAGCTATGTTGCCACCGATTTGACTTGAACCCTTAGAGGCAAAGTCCACTGGAAAGTATTGACCCTTATCCCAGGCAAAATTCTGAAGTTCTTGAGTGATGACACCAGCTTGGACTTTAGCGATACGATCTTCTGGGGAGTAATCTAAAATTTTATTCATTTTTTCAAACGAAACGATGACTTCGTTTTGGTGAGCAACAGCACCACCACTAAGCCCTGTACGTCCACCAGAGGGAACTAATGAGACTTTGTTTTTTCTCGCCCACTTTACAAGCTCAACCACTTCTTCTGTACTTTTAGGGAAAACAGCGGCCTGGGCAGAAATGGTGAAAAACTTTGTCCAATCTGAACCATATGTTTTCATATCTTCGGGACTTGTAAGCACACGGTCTGTCGAAAAGATGTCTTTTAGTTCATTGATTGCTTCCATTGCATTCCTCCACCAGGTCCCATTCATGAGATCATATGAGCCATAATTTACAATGAACTAAGTGTAAATCCAAGGTGAGAAAGCTTGGGAGAAAAGGATTATTGGGACTCGTTGAGCAAATTCAGATATTTTGGGTTTTCTTCCAGAGGAAATGCTTCGTTATTGGAGCGGGAGGCCACGATTTGGTTAATAAGTTCTATGGCGTCTTCAAGAGTATCACCGAGTTTGTTGGGGTGGTTTTGGCAGAGGCGTTCCATGACCATTCCTAGGGTTGAAATTTCATCGATCCCGTAGGTTTGGCCAGTACCTTTCATTTTGTGAAACTCCAGCTCAATCTCATTGAGTGAACCAGCTTTGAAGTTCTCAGCAAGCTTTTTAACTTTTTCTTCAAATGACTCTAGATATTCGACTCTTAATTCGCTCATCACGTCGTCTAAATTCATGGTGTCTCCAACTAAGCTGCTAATCTACTGTCCGAATTGGCCTCTTCTTGAAAGTGACTGGTCGAAACTTTTCTCCAGTCTTTTAAACTAAAATAAAAAGTGGAACCTTGTCCAAGAGTTGAGTGAACTCCAATATCTCCACCGTGTTCTGAAATTAGAGCTTTTGCGATGGCTAAGCCCAAGCCAGTTCCTTTGACCAACTGACTTTCTTGAGTTCCGTTGGTCTGTCTAAATTTTTCGAAGATCAGGTCTTGATCGTCTTTGGCGATTCCCGGTCCTTGATCAATGACTTCGACGATTAAATCTTTTTTAGGGCTTAGGTGAACATGAACAGTAACCTCAGTTCCCTTAGGGCTAAACTTGATCGCATTGGAAACCAAATTTGTAATGACCTGTTGAAGTCTGTCTTCATCAGCCAGAATTTCTACGGGCTTCTTAAAAGTTTGAAGGCGAAGATTAACTTCGGCGGCTTGAGCTAAGCCTAGTAAACCCTCGAGAGATTTTTTAAGCATTTGATCGAGATTGATCCATTTTTTATTAAGAGAAAGGGAGCGAGACTCAATCTTTGCAAGATCAAGAAGTTCATTGATAAGTCGAATCAGTCGATCTGACTCGTTCTCAGCAATGCGAATAAGTCTTAGTGAGGACTCGTCGAGTTCACCCATAACTCCGCTTTTTAAAAGACTCAAAGATCCTTTGATTGAAGTCATAGGAGTTCTGAGTTCGTGTGAGGCAATGCTTAGAAACTCTGACTTTGCTCTATCGAGATCTTTAAGTTCATCCATATTGTTGAGAACTCTTTGCGCCAGAGAGTTAAACGTTCTTTGTAGATCTCCAATTTCATTATCGTCTGGAATAGCAAACTTAAATGAATACTTATCCGCGAGGAAGTCCATCATTCTTTGAGATAGTTTTCTTATTGGATTGAAAAAACTCGTCCTAAGAATTGCGATGAGTAAAATCAAACCAAGTAAGGGAAGAGCAAAGGTGAGGATTGCATTCTTACGTAGTCTATGGTGCTCGTACTGGATGAGCTCCATGGTCTTGTTGTAAGCTTCTCTTTCTAAAAGTTCAAATTGCTCCACACGTCTTGTAAGCAAGTAGGGGTTTTTAGACCCGTAGGCGGCTATGACCTGAGTAAGAGCGGAGCGACGTTTTTTATTGGCGATGCGATCTCTATAGTTTCGTAACTCCTGCCACCTTACTTTGCTAAACTGCTGAACATTTGTATGACTGACCATCTGTCGGAGTTGAAATTTTCTATTAATAATTTCGTGGTAATTAGAAATTTTTCGATAGGAGTCAGCAGTCAACATTGCAAAAGTTACCCCTGTCAGGATAACTAAGATAAATAGAATGTTGGTGCGACTTCTAAGTGTTCTCATGATGCTGCTTTTTGAACTCCACTCATAAATTCTTCAATTTTTTGATTTATTTTTTCTGGGTCAAACGGCTTTTGAATGTGGCCAGCGCCCAGTTCTTTAATTTCTTGTAAGTCCTTTGGGTCAGTTTTCGCACTTAGGTAAATAACTGGGGGACGTTTCGCTGCAAGTCTTATAGAAGCTGCTCTAAGAACCTCAAGGCCAGTCATCTTAGGCATCATTCCATCGAGAAGTATTAAATCAAACTCTTCAGACAGTGCTTTGTCTAAGGCGATCTCACCATTTTCTGCTACGGTGACTTTGTGATTACCCATTTTTTCTAAAACGAGCTGTAAAATCAGAGTTATATTTTTGTCATCTTCGGCTAATAAGATCTTCATGGTATTCCTCACGCCGCTTTCGATTGAGATTCATTCTCAATCCATTCGTTTAATTGTTTTCTAAAGGCTTCAGTGGCTCCGCAGTAAACGGTCTTAGATTCAAAATACTCTTTGCCGTCTTTAAACTGTGGAGTACAAGCTGCGATTTTAACTGGTGGAAGCTGTAGTCCATTTTCACTAAACACCATTCCTGCTAAGGAAAGTTTTAATCCCTTGTCGAAAAATTGTGGTGAGTGAAAGGTCACTCCCTGTTCGTCGATTTCAACTATATCGATGTCTAGTCGAAGGGAACCTTGGGCTTTTATTTTGTAGCTCGCATTTTGGCTTTGTTGATTCTTAGTCGCTTGTGACTTGCGATCAATTAAGCTTCTTACTTTTTGGATAAAGACTTCGGGCTTAATTGGTTTGATGATGTAATCATCAATCCCAAGCTCGATGGCTTTTTTGATATCCTCTTTGTCTCTTCGACCAGTAAGCATGGCAACGGCTAGATTTTTGTACTTGGAGTCTGATCGAATTGTACGAACGAGATCGAAACCGGAGAATCTCGGCATATTGGCATCCGTTATAACCAAGTCGAATTGGTTATTTTTGATCTTCTCGATCGAATCTAAAACGTTGTCCGAGGTCGTAACCTTAAAACCAAATTTGCCGAGGACTACCTCGCCAAATTTTAAGATCGCAACATCGTCATCCACTAAAAGGATATTTGCCATGAAAGCCTCTCTCCTAGGGGTTTTATCGGAATTTATCCCCTAAAAGTTGAAGCCAAGTCCTTGAAATGATTAGTATTATTTGGAGCAAAGTGTCGAACTTTTGGACTGAAGTCTGAGTTCTCTTTAGTTTCTCTTGAGTGTTCCAGTTTTTAACAAGGCGTAGGTCGGAGAAAATCCCCATGCACCTGTGGCCAAGGGAATGGCTCCCAAAAACATCCACCAAGGTCCGCCCATAAATCCCCAGGTCAAAAGTAGGAATCCAATGATGATTCTTAGTGCGCGATCCCATTTAGCAATATTGCATTTCATAATTTATCTCGAAAGTTGACCTGAATTTTACGCTTTTATCGAATTCTGTCAGAGTCCTTACAAAATTCTTTTTCGCTGTTGCTCATTTTAACTAAACCATCAAAAATAGCTAGTACTAACTAAAAGGACGCACAATGGCTTTTGATAATGATTTTACGCGTTTGATGAAATGTGAATATCCCATCATCGCTGCACCAATGTTTTTGGTTTCCAATGTAGATATGGTTGTTGAAAGTAGTGAGGCTGGCGCCATTGGAGCGGTTCCTTCCCTGAACTATCGACCTGCAGAAGAATTTGCCAAGGCTCTCAAGCTAATTCGCGAGCGAACCAGTAAACCAATTTGCGTAAACATCATTGTTAACAAAAGTAATACTCGGCAAGGTGTGGATTTGAAGTCTTGTCTGGATCACGGTGTGGATATGTTTATTACCTCTCTTGGGAATCCAAAAGAGGTGATAAAAGATGCTCACAAAAATGGAGCGAAAGTCTTTTGTGATGTAACCAATCTTGATCACGCTTTGAAAGTTCAAGACTTGGGAGCCGATGGAGTGATCGCTGTCGGAACAGGTGCTGGTGGTCACGCTGGTCCTATATCTCCTCTGGTATTGATTCCTTGGCTGAAAAAAGAATTGAAAATTCCCATTGTCGCTGCTGGTGGAATTGCCAATGGAACACAAATGGCGGCGGCTCTTGCACTAGGAGCAAGTGCTGTAAGTGTTGGAACACGATTTATAGCTTGTAAGGAAGCAACCATCGATAAGAACTACAAAGATGCGGTCGTAAGCTCCAACCCAGAAGATATTGTTCTGACCAGTAAAGTATCAGGAACTCCAGCTGCAGTTATTAATACCGACTACGTTAAAAAAATGGGAACTGAGCTTCCATGGGTGGTTAAGAAACTTAAGAATCAGAAGTACACCAAAAAGTATGTC
>CAZFYV010000276.1:0-5373 GCA_964523195.1 uncultured Pseudobdellovibrionaceae bacterium | reverse complement strand
TAGTTAGAGTTAAACGAGCCCCAGGTATTGCTCTTTGTGGTCTACTTATTGGTCCAAGAAGTTTCGTGGACTCACTGGCTGCTTCTCTCCCTTTTGCATCAACTTTTACAAATGATAAGCCGTCGAGGCCACGAAGGTGAAGATCGAGAGTTTCTTCGAGCCCACTTCTTCCAATGATGTCACCCTGCTTGAAATTATGTTGTCCTTTGTACTTATTGTTGAAAATAGGAATTTGTTTCTTTGAAATTTCACCCACATACCCAAAAAACTGAGCTCCGTTTGCACCCAGTGGATAGGTTCGCAAAATGATCTCTTTAATATCCAATCCCGGATGGTCAAGTTTTAAGAGTGCAAGTTTAAACACCTCGTCTCGGGTGATGTTTTCTTTAATTGTTACTGGTCTGAACTGTCCATCTTTGCGACGACTCTTTTTAACTTTAGACATAACTCGCTTGGGATCCATATCTAAAACTTTGGCCACTGCCTTTGAAGTCTCTTCTAGATTCTCTGTGTACTGCGGAGAAATTGTGGCTTCAAAGCCCGTTAAATTTTCGACGAGGATATTGTTTTCTCGATCGAAAATTACTCCCCTAGGTGCAGGGATTCTGATCTCTTTTAGAAGGTTTCTTTCGGAGAAGCTTCGAAGCTCAGATCCATGAATAATTTGTAGGTACCATAGTCGCGCCAAAATTAAAAAAGTAAAGAAGGCCACAGTCATATAGAGAATTCTATATCTCGACTGCAAGGATTTGGGGTCATTTTCGTCATGTGAAAAAAATCGACTCATTAAAAAATATCCGTACCTATTTCTTGAACCTGATCGGCCTTTGTAATGCGATCCAACCAATTGAATACATTATACATTAAAGTTGAAAAAAGTGGAGTAAGCAAGACCCCAACAAACCAAGGTAAAACTCTAGGATAAGGGATGGGATTGCTTTCTACGATGAGTGATAAGATCCAATGAATTGGAACGAAACTAAAGCAAGCGAGTGTCGTCGCAATGACAAAATAGCTTTTACCGATCCAAAAAATGCGACTCTTCAATGTTAAAAGAATTGTAAAAATTAAGAGGTGATTCAGCATGAGAAGTCCTGAAGAGATGGAGGACATGGAGGATATAGCGATTGAGACCACGTAAATCGTAAATATAGCCTTTAGGGGCGGTCTATAAAGAGCTAGGAATACAATAGGGGGAATCCAGAGGTATGGAGGAGGAAAAGGGCCCAGCCATAAATACCAAAGTGAAGTTTGAAGAGTAACCAGAAACAATGAGAACAGCGAGTAAAGAAGTACGTTGGATAAAACTCGACTGACTTCTCTCATGAGGCTTTTTTCTCCTCACTCTCTACTGTTTCTGTTTTCTCCGGAGCAGCAGGAGGCTCTTCGTCAGGAGTCGTTAAATCCGCATCTCCAGTATCGAGAACCACAAATATTTCCTCTAAGTTTGTCGGCAAAATGGTGGGCTTTAAAAATGCTTCCACAGATATGCCGTACTCAGTTCTTTTAACCGTTTCGATCCTGCCGATTGGGAATCCCTTTGGAAAGAAGCCTTGAAGTCCGCTGGTGACTACTAGGTCTCCTTCTTTAATGTCGTCCGATCGTTCTAAATAGCGAAGTCGACAAGATTGAATGGATCGTCCCACGGAAATGCCACGAGCCCTAGTTCTCTGAACTATGGCGTCAACACTAGCTGATCTATCTGTGAGTAAAAGGACTCGAGACGTTGTTGCCTGTGGTTCAAAAATATATCCAACCACACCATCTACAGAAATGACGGCCTGCAGCTTTTTAATTCCATGGTTGGTTCCTCGGTTAATTGTGATCGTAAAGTGGTCCGAGGATAGGTCATGGGCTATGACTTTTGCGCCAAGTAATTTCATATTGGCTCGGACCTGAAAATTGAGCATGGCCCCTAAACGTTGGTTCTCCTCCATTATATCGGCCATGCGTTGGATCTGAGCTTTGAGTTCTTGGTTTTCCGTCTTGAGGAGGCGCATCTCTTTTTTAATGCCCAGCAGGTTGAGGTATTCCTTAGTAGTGCCTCGGATCCCTTCACTAAAGCCATAGTAGCCCTTTTGGAAGACGCTACCTGCAAAAATAAAAGGCATTTTATACCACGCAGTATCCTTTGGGTCGTGCTCTGTGTTGATCAGAACTAGTGGAATCGCAGCAATAAAAACGAACATGAGCAGTTTTCGAATATCGAAATTAAAAAAGTTCATGCAAAAAAGCTAACAAAGGTCGTGAGACTTTCCAACAATCTCCTTGAAAAAACTTACAAATATGATTGGAATGGGGGCTTACGGAGGCGTAGATGTTCCAGTCGGTATTAAAGAAAAGAAAAAATCCTATTTTTAACATTGTTGGGTGGTTTTTACTCACAGTTGCAACCCTCGCTCTTGCATTTTTGGGCCTTACTTCAGGTACGAGCTTGTTCTCCACGGGTGGAGCCGCAGCAGAAGTGAATTCAAAAATTATAGCCATGGCTGATGTTCAAGAGCAGGTGGAATTTCAAATTGAACAAAGACGTGGAGGCGGAGCTTTAACAGCACCACAGCGTAAGAGTTTAGAGAATCGAGTTCTTGATGGTCTTATTAAGCGTGAGCTTATACTTCAAGCAGCAGCGGATAACCATATTTACGTTTCGGATAATGAAATTCTCGACGTATTGACCAAGTATCCTGCGTTTCAAGAAGATGGTCGATTTTCAAAATCAGCCTATAAGCGTGCTTTCCAGCAATATCAATCACGAGGGATAAATATCGAAGAGCGTATTCGCAATGATATTTTGGTGCGTAAAATTCAAACTCTTTTCCAATCTTCATTAAGTCAGATTGGTTTAGAAAAAGAAAAAGAAGATTTGATCAATAACACTAAAGTAAATATTCGCTTTCTTGTTGTTGATAATGAGCAATCCCTGAATCCGAGCGCCATTAGTGGTAGAGAAGTGAAGTCTTTCCTTGAAGACGCTGAATCCATGAAAAAGGTGGAGGAGTACTACAATGGTAAGAAAACTTCTGAGTTTACGACTCCTGAGAAGGTTCGAGCTTCAATTATTCTTATTAAAGCTCCTGAGGACGATATGAAGAAGTCTAGCGAAGCGCTAGATAAAATTCAGAAGATCAAAGAAGAGTTAAAGGATGCTGATTTCGGAGCTCTCGCCAAGAAATATAGCGAAGATCCAATTTCTAAAAGCAAAGATGGTGATCTCGGCTACTTTGAAAAGGGGAGTTTTGATCCTAAGGTTGAAAGTGCCGCGTTTTCCATGAAAGTTGGAGAAGTCAGTGATTTTATAAAGTCTGAACAGGGCTACAATATCATTAAGCTGACCGACCGAATTGCTCCCAAAGAGTTGCCTTTAGATGCAGGCCTTAAAGATAAGATCGCTCGTAGATTACTTGTTAAGACAAAATCGGAAGCTCTAGTTGGCGAGATTACAGAGTCTGTAAAAAGTGGAGATAAAAAGGCTGTGGAAGGCTTAGCTCGAAAAGCGGGTTTAAAATGGCAAGAGACTGAGTTTTTCAACTTGGGTTCCACTCGAATTCCAAAAATTGGAATTAACCAGGAATTTCTTGCTGCGGCTTTTTCTTTGAAAGATAAAGGGCAGCTTCACAATGAAATGGTAAAGGCTGGGCCAAAGTCGTATGTTCTTTCTCTTGTAGATCGAAAAATCGATGCTCCAAAGAACGACCCTTTGATGCAATCACCATACTTTAAAGAGTTATTCACTCGCGCTCGTGTGGATGGCGTAGTTAATAGTTGGACAGATATGTTGGTTGAAGAAGCCAAGGTTTCGAAGAGTCCGAGTTTTAGAGAATTAAAATAATTTCTTGATACAGATTGTTAATTTCAGTGGAGCTTTTGTAAAAAAGCTCCATTTTTTTTGGCTATGTCAGGATTGTGTTTAGATTCTGACCAAGAACCAATTGTATTTAGTCTTTAGGCTTTCCTAACAAAACCCTGAAGTGAACTTTTGAGATTCATTTTTTATATCCACAGGTAAAGAAGATGGGCGACCAAAACTGGGTATAAGTGTGAAAGGGTTTTCAAATGGTGTTGTGGAAAAAAATAATAATTGGGTTGGTTTCAGCGGTTTCACTGGGGGCAGTGTCGACAGCTTCAGCGACTTGTCCGCAGGGTACAACGGATCTTGGAGTTTCTGGACCTAAGACAGCATGTTTATTGTCTGGTCGCTATAAAAGCACAGAGATGGTTCTTACTAACAATAACGATTATGTTCTCGAAGGTGGAGTATTCTTTGGTAACGACAATAAAGAAAATGCAGTTCTTAGAATTCAAGCCGGAACAAAAATATATGGAAAATCAGGTGCAGACTATTTAGTGATCACACGTGGATCTCAAATTTTTGCTGAAGGCACAAAAGCTCAACCAATTGTTATGACCGCCGCAAAGACAGCAAATCGTAATCGCGGAGAGTGGGGCGGATTGATTATCAATGGTAATGCTCCAATCAATGGCTGTGATGCTGGCGTTTCTTTGTGCGAGGCTGAAGGTGAAGGCTCGACTGGTCTTTACGGAGGTAATGAGGCTGCAGATAATAGTGGTATCTTAAAATACCTCAGAGTTGAGTTTGCTGGTTACGAAATCACTCCTGATAACGAGCTTAATGGAATCGCTTTTCAGGGCGTGGGGTCTGGAACCGAAGTGAATTATATCCAAGTTCATATGAACGCGGACGATGGCGTTGAGTTTTTTGGTGGGACTGTAAACGTTAAGCATGTACTTCTCACAGGAAATAAAGATGACTCGATGGATTGGACCAGTGGTTGGACAGGAAAAGCTCAGTTTGTCGTGATTGAGCAGTATGACGACCAAGGAAACAATGGTATCGAGGCTGATAATTTAAAATCTCCTATGGATGCTATGCCGAGATCGTTCCCAACTATCTCTAATATGACCATGATCGGAACTACAAGTTCTGCGGCTAAAGGTGGCGAAGGAATTCTTTTAAGAAGAGGAACTGGAGCTCTTATTTACAACACGATCATTACTGGCTTCAAAAGATCATGTATTGATCTTGATGATGTAGAAACTTTTAGGTTTGCCGATGAAGAGGGCGGTTTTGAGTTGATGAACTCAGTAGTAGACTGCGGCACAAGCTTTTCTGATATGGAAGTTGATAAAAAGGGAAATGTAGATCCTATTTCACTGACAGATTTAGTTGAGAGTTTTGGAACGAACTTTTATCAAAGCCCAATGCTTTCTGGATACGTTCCAATGGCAGGATCAATTGCACTTGGAAATGGTGAAGCTCCATTTGATTTCTGGTTTGAGCCAACTGACTATATTGGTGCAATTAAAGACGAAGCTAGTGATTGGACAAAAGGTTGGACAATACATCAGAGAAAT
>CAZFYV010000275.1:0-5380 GCA_964523195.1 uncultured Pseudobdellovibrionaceae bacterium | reverse complement strand
GAGGGGTCCCTAAATTACGGACTAGAAGTTGTGCTAGAGTCACCAGATCCAGGAACACCAAATGGAATGCAGAGAGATCTCGCCTGTATTTCTACAAGGCTAGGCGTTTGCAATACTATCCCTGGCTATATCGCGGGCGCAAATTGGACAGAGGGTCCAAGTGCTCGCTCGGGTGCTACGGGATTTATCGCATTGTATGCAACTCGCAATACATTCCAAGTCGAGGCGTGTGCGGATTTGAATAAGGGCCCCAATACCCCGGGAGATTTTGACTGCTGGGCGATAAATGAATCAAGACAGCTTCAAAACCATAACCCTGGTTTGCCCTACTAACTCGCTGGAAATTTTGTATAAGTCTAAGAAGCCACATCTCGCTCATCATTTTTTTCATAATTTATTTGGCGACCTATCTTTTTTACAAATCATCTCGACGGCCTACCCTTTTTAATTCGAGAAACATAAAGAATTCGAATTGTTATAACTTAAAAGGGGAATCTAATGAAAGTTTCTGTTTTATTATCAGTTCTGCTTACTTCACTTTTTTGCTTAAACCTTCAGGCTGAGCAAAAAGAAACCACAACTCTTGTTAACGGCGAGACATTTCACTTTACAGTAACGAATGAGAACGTTGACTGTAATGGCACAGGGTTTATGGGTGTGGATTTAGAGCTCTTAACTCATGACAAAAGAAACAAAGTTAAAGTTTACAGTGTTACACCAGAATATGGCCCAGTGACCATTATGGGGTGTGATGTTGAACACAAGTCTTTGACTGAAAAATCCAATTCTTATCAATCAAAATCAGATGAAACTGTTGTATTTATTCTCAACAACGGCTTGAGCCTAGTTGTAGAATAATCAAATTTTTCAATTCTACAGCTTTAAGCTCAGTGCAAAACACTGGGCTTTTTTTTAGGAGTCTTCATCCTCTAAATCGAAAAGACTTTGAATGACATCTGGTTCAGATAGTTCAAGTCGCTCTAACAAAGCTGAAGCTAATGCTTCATTGGGACTGTCTTCAAGGCCCTCGGCAACGAATTGACTAATTTCAAAGCGGCTAAATTTCATCTCTAACGCAATATCCATGAGGTCTGACAAAGCGGCTTCTGAATACTCCACCTTCTGTTCCATTGAAAGTTCCTGAGAGCTATTGATGTCTTCAAAGAGTTCCGAAAAAGTAGTCAGACTTAACCTTGTAAAATCTCGTTTCACACTATCTCGAATATGTTTTGATTGGCTAATTTCTTCAACTAACCGAATATATCTAGCGACTTTCACTTCTTCTAGATTCTCGTAAATTGAGTTCAGCTCAGGATCTAATTCAGATATTTCCATAAGAATATCTTCTATTTTACTGAGATCACCCTCTTCCTTAAGAACTGCTAATAAATCTTCAAGTTCGTCTCTATTTATATTGTTACCACCACCCCTTTCTTCAATTGACTCCCATTGACTTTCATCGATAGCAACCCAAACTTCCTCTTCTTCTTTAACTACAGCTTCTTCTATCACAGGCGCTATCGAGCTCATTTCTCGTTTCTGAATATGAGACGAGATCTCTTCATCGGTGTTTTCTTCATTGATTTTTATTACTAAGTTGACTCCTAAAAGTAGGAGGGCAACTAAAACTACTACTAAAAGTTTCTCTACAGTATTTTTCATTTTATATGCCCTCCATTGAGATTAAGGCAGTTTTGGTTAGTGGTTAATAATTACTTCTTACACTGATAACAAAGGCGATATTTTTTCTTTTTCCCGCATTTGCTCTTCGTTTTGATCTTTTTAGCTTTTTTGTAGGACTTACTCTTCTTTTTACAAGCAGTAACTGCCCTTTTATAAGGCGACCTTCCTTTGATCTTCTTAGTAGAAGTAAGACCTACATAATGAACTTTTGACTTCTTCTTTTTAGGAGTTTTTTTGCATTGGTACCGGTAACGTGGCCCATAACACCCTCCAGTACAAGTGGCTATAGGCCCTTGAGCGGTATCGTACTTCTTTTTCTTACATAAGCTTTTTGCTTGTGAAAGACTGTTTGCTGCAACTTTATCCTTACTATTTCCCCAGGACTTACTACTTGAAGAACTTCCTCGAGAACTACTACCAAAAGACCCTGCAAAAGCTGGCATACTTAATCCAAAGATAATGGCACTGACATAGACAACAAATTTTAACTTCGACATCTTTTCCCCCTTAAATCGAAAATTGAATTGCTGTTCGACTTTTCTAGAATATTTGAGACTCAACAAAAGAGCCCCTTAGAAAGTCTTCTTAAATAGACCCCTAATTTCCACGACCTATATGATCACCGAGCAATTTGTCACAAATATCGCCCCCCGGTATATTCAACATTCAGCGACTTAAAATACAAAAAAAAGTGATCTCAAAACGAAACAACAAGGGGTGTACAATCAATCTCAATGACAATTATTGTTTTACAGCTGTAGAAGCTAACAGTTTTCAAACTGCCTCAAATCAAAGCCAATGCCCTTCTAGGTGGACTGTCTATTGCTCTTAATAGAGGTAGGTATATAGCAAGAAAGGGTGATTATGGTTCATTTTGGGACACTGAGATTATACATCTCGGAATATTCGAATCAGGTATTTGAAATGCTGAATATACAAATCAGCGACTCCAGCTTAGACTTCTTTGCAAATTTTCTTCTGAGCAGCCTCATTTGGACATTTGTAATTTCAGCAACCTTGGTTTTCAATCCATTTTAACTAAGAGAACAAAAGAACCACAGCTAGACTTCAAAAGAATAAACACCCAGACACTTCTAAGACGACGTAATAATAAAATACCAACCTCAAAAGGGTTGGTATTTTTTTTAGTCTTTATCTTCTATTAGGTTTTGCTCATTGGACTTTTTGGCGAGAAAACCTTTTACCCAAGCCATCAATCCTGGGGCATACCGACTTAAACTCACCCCGATCTTTCCGTGTGCTGTCAAAATCTTCTCTCTTTGACCACGTTTGACAGCTTTGAATATCTGCTTAGCGGCTGTGCCCGCAGGCATTTGCATCCACGTAGGAACCCAATCGCTTTCTTCGTTTTGAACAACAGCGGGTTCAGTATCATCTTTTCTTCTAAATTCTGTAGCAATAAAGCCGGGCTGAATATGAACAACTTTAACTCCGTTAGCTTTTTCTTCAGCTCTTAAAGAATCCGCTAACGCTCGAACCGCAAATTTACTCATTCCGTAGGGAGAATTCCCAGGAAATGAAATGTCTCCAATGACGCTTCCAACAAGAGCGACTCGACCTCTATTAAAACGAACATCTTCGATGGTTGCTTGTACTGTATAAATCATTCCCCACACATTGGTATCAAATTGTCTTTTAAACTCGTCTACTGGCAAATCAGCCACATCACCTGAAACGCTCATACCTGCATTGGCTATAACTATCGAGATTGTCTTTAAGTACTCGTGAGTAATTCGCACACTTTGATGAACTTCACCTTCTTTAGTGACATCATTTTTGATGGCTACGACTTTCGCTTTAGGATGAACTTGAGCAATGGACTCGGCAACAGCCTGGATTTTATCCATCCTCCTAGCCGTAATAACTAGGTCGTAACCTTGTTTCGCATATTCGTAGGCAAGTGCTTCTCCTATACCCGAAGAAGTACCAGTGATATAGGCCACAGGTCGATCCACACCTTGGGACTCTACTCCCGCAATAGCAAAGACTTCAGCAAAGTGATCCTGACATTGCATCTGCGCCGTTGCTGAAATTGAAAATATGAGAAATGATAAAACAACCAATAGCTTCACGTCGGCTCCTTGGATATGGGATTACCAGCACTTCTTATAAGTGCCTACGCGCCTTTCATCTGACTCACGGAACATCTGAGCCCAAGACAGTCTCTTTATTGCGGTGCGTTATATGTAGCATAGGAGCCAACTCTCTGCCACAGGAATCATTATAATTTTCAGGTATTTGAAGGAGTTTCAGGGTTACAAAAATAAGCGACAAAATTAGGCTGAAGACCCCTTCCAAATCCCACTGAACTGTTATTCAAGGACACTAGCAGGGGTCTCCAGCTGATTGAGCTCTAAATTTCGTCTGTATAGATCCGAAGAAGCTCTCTGATCTCGTCTTCGACTTCTTCTTTTTCTTTAAATTCCTCGTGAAGAGGCTTCTTGATTTCTTTGCTTTGTTTCCACAAGAAATTAAGGTGATTTGCGTAAATCGATTGATTGAGTAAACCGCGCTCCTTATAAGAGCTGGCGATTTTTCGATAGCACTTTCTCGCGATCAAAGAATTCGGCTGGTGTCGAATGCAAGATTCGAAATAGGCATGATCTAAAGGACCATGACTAATGGAACTGAGTCTCTTCGCATATATACCCGCATAATAAAGGGATTCAGCGTACTCTACACCTCTATTAAATCGATTAAGATACCTATGAATTCGCGCAGACCCTTCTAAGTCATAGATAAATGACAGCTCATTTGATCGCTGACTCAAGTTCTGACCTTTTTTATAAACCTGTTTGTAGGTCATTGAATAGCGATCAAGAATACTTAGACTTTTTTTCCACGAGCCCAAAAACTTTCGCTGAGTCTTGGAAAAGCATCGGCTTGAGATTCCTTGCTCCAAAAGCTTCTTACTCACGTCATAATTTCTAAGAACTCTTACAGATACCGCGAGACTCTTCTTAAGAGAAATAAACAAACCTTCAACAAATGGACTCTTGCAGGTTTGCATGGTCTTTCCAATAAATTGAAAAGCCTTTTCATATTCCTTAATAGCCAGCATGAGTTCGATTGACTCTGAAGGATTTAACGTCGAATAATCGATATTCCACTTTATTGGCGATAATCCGTAGTCATTAGAGGATCGCGAATGGCAGGTGTTGCAGCTTGAAGTGATATTCAACACTCTCCACCTAGCCTTAGAGTAGTTGCCAACAGAAAAATCCAGTGAAGCCTGTCGAAGATCTGTTTGAAAGTCTCTCACAACAGCTTCCATTCCAGGGTCCTGCCCTTCTTTGCTAACTTCCATTTGAATCTCTTCGCTCAGATTTCGAAGAGTTTTTAGTCTTGTGGTAATAAAGTCTCTATTCTTGCTATTCGTAAACTGACCATAGCTGGTCACTTTAGGTAGCAGACTTTTAATGGTCACTGCTAACCCGCGCATGGGACCTTTGAGATGGGCAACCTCTGCGGTTCTTTTATCTTGATGAGCACATGAGACCCAAATAAGAGTAACTATACTTAGGATCACTACAACCAAACGTCTGCTTTCTAATATATGCTTCATACTTCATCCATCTATAGAGCGACTGCAAAGGCAGTCTCTGAGTTTTATTCTTAATTCACTCCTTTATTACCAATAATGTGCCATTTCAGACTCAAAATAGCCCACTTAGCC
>CAZFYV010000274.1:0-5461 GCA_964523195.1 uncultured Pseudobdellovibrionaceae bacterium | reverse complement strand
ATAGGTGCATCAAAACTCTCATCTAAAATTCCTTGGGCGATTTTTAATAAGTCTTTAGAGTTTTTTGCGAATTCATTTTTGAATTCCAGATAGGTAGCAACCCTAGCATCAACCACTTGAGTTAAAGAGGCTGGATCTTCAACACCATCGAGACCTTCGATTAAACTTTTAAAAGCCTCTACATCGCGCTCAACTTCCATGACAGTCTTTCTCTGTGCCCAGAGATAATCCGACCTTGCCTTGAGTATCTCATATGCTTCTTTGCGCCTAGAAAGCGACGAAAAGTACTCTTTGTATTGTTCTGCATTTTTTAAGCCCTCAAGAACACCCCAAATTCTAAAAAAGTCACGATCTTCAAGTTCGCTTTGAGCTAAAGCTGTGTTCATTTTTAATCCAAATTTGTCGATAGTTGTAACAATCAATCTCTCTACCGACTCTGGATCATCTTTGACGGCCTCATATTCTTCTCTAAAACGCTCTTCTGAATATTGAAGCTCTTCTGGAATTTCAAATTGTGCAGGATCATGAACTCCATTTTCAGCTCCTAAGCCAATCGAAAGACCCTGCGGAGAAATATTAGGACGATCTAAACTTTGAGTTCTAGCAACAGTGAATCCACCATCTTTAAGACGTGATTCAATAGAACTTTTTACTTTGCGTAAACGACGACGTCTCCAGGCTCTTTTGATCGGATCAAGCACCCAAGATCTAGCAGTTGTCCCTTTAAACAATGTTTGCTGTAGCGCAATAGCGACCAAGGAACTGCCTGGAAAAATGAAATCACCAGCTAAATAGAGTCCACCGGAACCAGCACCGTGAGCTATCGGCTTAAAAACCTTTTCTAGAAACTTTGGACTCACCGGTGATCTATTTATGTTGAACCAATGTTCTTGGCTATCACCATTAGCATGATAGAGTACAGATCTCTCCCATTCTGTAAGCTGAGTCTTGTTTAGGAAGTTCATTTCTAAAAGAGAGAACAACACACCTTGCCTTAAAAGCTCAGCGTAATGCTCTTTTCCAGTTCTTAAATATTCATATTTTGGAGTCCCAGAAAACTCTTTGTCGGCTAAACTATCAAAAAACTTTTGAAGACCTCTTCGGCGTGACCCCATATATCGTTCCGATAGAGATCGGTTGCCATAATATACCTGGAGATCACTTGGTGACCATGTATGGTAGAGTTTATGCAGACTGTCTGCAATCTCATCTACAATTCTATTTACTAACTCGTCAGATAATTCTTCAGCTCCCAAAGCTAACATTCGAATATCTGTTTTTGTATCTTCAGTGAGACCATCAATGAAATTGAAAAAGAAACTACTACTTAAGAAGACACCCGTCTCTCCAAACAGTTTTAAATATCTCTCCTGGGCTTGAGGGTCTACCTTCTGTAACAAGTAGGCCATATTTCCAAGGACTATCTTCTTTAATTCAGAGGTATCAGCTAACCCCTTCTTATCCGTATTGATTTCTGTAAAACCAAGATGCCTAGTCATATCTATTGAATTGCTTGAGGATGCTGCCACAACGACATCACTTCCAGTTGAAGTAGCTTTTACGGATTGTCCACTAAAAAGGTCCTGGCAAATATTGGCCCGCGACTGGATTCCTATGAGACTCATAAAAATCACTAAAACCGTATGGCGAACTCTTGATCGAAAGCTTAATAACATACGAGACTCCCAACAACTTTACGAGATCGGCGAACTCGTTCGATGGATACCTCGAACTTTTGGGTCGATTCATCATAACCCACTACTCGAGCGACCTTACCGCTATAGGGCCATAGTTTGTACTTTGTTTTGTAATGACCTCGTACATTCCCGCTAAATCCTGCCAGTGCTCCTAGCTTGAGACACAAGGCCTTCATTACATCTCCATCAACTTGATCGATCATAATTGGAAATCCAAGAACCTGGGGATTAACATATGTATCTGTAGATCCACCGATCCCTTTTGGTAATTTCTTATTGACATATTCAGTATAGGATGGAGATTCGATTTGCTGAACAACACCGACTCTAACTTCACTGCCATTTTCACTGGCTACTAAGTCATTGGATTCTGATCTATCATGATGCCTTGGAAGGAGTCGAATTCTAGCGCCTCGATCCGGATTTTCGCTTACGAGACGAATAGGCTCCTCAAAACTCTCATCTAAAATACCACGGGCTATTTCTAAAAGCTCTTCGGAGTTGGTTTCAAAGTCATCTTTGAATCCTGAGTAGCTAGCCACCCTAGCTTCAATAACGTCAATGAGTGACTCCGAATCGTCCTCGCCTAATAGAGATTTCAGCAGCTCCTTAAAATCTTCTACATCACTTAAAACTTGTACAACAATTTCACGTTGAGCCCATAGATAATCCGATCTTGCCTTGAGTATCTCATAGGCTGCTTTTCTTTTGCCAAGAGACTTAAAGTGCGCCCTATATTGATCATGATTTTTCAGAGATTCCAGTTCATTCCATAAACCAAAAAAATCTTTATCTTCGAGCTCACCTTGAGCTAAAGCCAAGTTCATCTTTAAACCAAATTTATCCACAGTTAAATTGATGAGTCGCTCAACTGACTTCTCATCGGAACGCACTCTATCAAATTCAGATCGAAATGAATCTTCAGAGTACAACAAATGATCTGGAACTTCGAATTGAACAGGATCATGAACCCCATTTCGCTCACCCTGCCCGATTGCCAAAGGTTGTAAAGAAGTATCTGCTCTAAGTTGAGCCACTGGGCTTGCTACCCGAAATCCTCCATCTCTTAAGCGACCCTCAATAGAAGCCGCTAACTTATTAAGCCGTCGTTGTTTTTTACGTCTTAAAATTGGATTAACAAAATAGGTTCGAAGAGGTGTACTTCTGAAGTAGGCTTGCTGAGCCGGAATTGTTACCAATGAACTACCCGGAATAATAAATTCACCAGTTAGCAAGAGGAGTGAAATAATTGAGTGTCCGGCTGGTTTCCAAAAGTAATTGACCTCTCCAGGCCCATCGAGATCCCTGTAAGTTGGCTTTTGTTCTTTTTCACCAGCACTGTATAAAACAGTCCGCTCATAGTTTGTAACAGTTGATCTATTAAAAAAGTTTTCTTCTAAAAGAGAATACAAAACGGCTTGACGAATAAGTTCGCTATAATAGTTTTTACCGGTCTCTTCAATAGCAGCTTGGTAGTCACTGGCTTCGCCCGGAAGAGCATCAAAAAACTTCTTCAATCCACGTTTTCGAAGCCCAGCCTTTGTCTTTTTAAGGCCTCTCTGACCGTAGTACTTTGCCAATCCAGCACTATTTCCGTACAAATATAAATTGTGAAACTTTAAAGCTCCCGCTTCTACAATTCGGCGCATAAGGTCGGCCTCAATAGGTTCATTGCCTAATGAAATAGATCGAATTTCCGATTTTAAATTGGCATCAAAGCTATCGATTAAGGTTATCAAGAAATCATTATTGAAAAACAAACCGTTTTCCCCAAACAAGTTTAGAAACGCCCTTTGGGCCTCTGGGGAAACCTTATCGAGAAGAGAAGCGATATTGCCAAGCACGAATTCCATGAGCTCGGTAGAATTATCAAAACCCTTTTTGGTAGTTTCGATATCAAAAAACTTCGCCCGAGGTACAATCTCCCTAGTCTCCTTGACCAGGACAACTTCAGTAGAAACAGGTTCTTCAGCACCAGGCTTCAAAAACTCCTCGCTACAAAGATTTGCGAAAACTACAGATGGATTAAACAAAAGTGCTAGAAATAAAGTTTTAAGGCTTAAGTGCCATAGACGTCTCATTGAGTCTCCCGATCAAAACCGACAATGTGTTTGGGTCCTATTGAGCAAAGATAGAGCCAACTATGGACCCAAAATCCTTAGATTTAAACGGTTTAGCCCCAACTGATTGGCCCTGAGCTTACTACGTTCACTAGTACAAACATTTTTGCGACCATCAAATCGCATTTTGTGCTGAATCGACCTTTTTTAGGTCGCAAATTCTTGGGAGTATAAAATATTAATTTCAATATTCTCTTTTTTAATTTGTTTTTGTGAACCCCTATGCTACCTAGCTAAACTGTTAATATTACTGATATTTTGTAAACGTGGTTACAAATAACAAAAGGATCTCTTATGGCTAAGCGATTTACACCGATGTCTCTCTTTGCTTTGGTTCTAACACTTCTAGTTGGGTTTTCAGCTCGAGCAACTTCACTTGAGATCACGGAATCAGAACTTATTAATATTGGTCCTATTGCTAAGTGTACAGTTCCACTACATGCTCAAAAAGGAAATCTTGGATACAAAGTTTATCTCAAAGAAAATAAAGGTGTTGGAAAGAATATAGAAATGACCTTTTGGGTTTTAGATTTTCAATGTCGAAATCGACCGCCAAAATTTCTTCAAAGATTTCCAAACAAAAAACCCGTTTACTGGAATGTGCTTCAACAAAACCCAAGCTCTCGAATCACAATGAAATATTATGATACAGAGTCTGATAGCTGGGAGATTAAATATCTGACAAAATTCCAACGGAAATTTCTTGTGGTAGATTATGACTACTCCTACAACCAAGAGGCTCAATCAAACCACAAGAAATATTATTCGATTTACAAAATTTCCTACCCCACCTTTGATCAATTAAGCGAAGAGCAGAAGTCCCAACTTCTCCAAGGAGAAAGCATTAAGGTCTTTTACAATCTACTTTATTCAAATATTAACAAATTCGAATTCCAAAGACCCACTGGACCTAAAGCTTTGATGAAATCATTTTCTAGTGACGCCTTTAGAGCTATATTTACAATACGACTAACAAATAGAGAAATTGAAATCTTGGAATCTGAGATTATTACGCCATAACTAAATCGAGGTTCTAGATCAGATTTAGATTAATGATAGGAACATTTCTAAAGACCTTTTAAGAGGTCCGCCTTTGATAAACTTTGATTCTTTAATTGCTTTAAAAAAAGCTTTTTCAGAAGCGCACCCATTTGTTTACCTTGAGACACACCATGTTTTTTTAAGTCATCACCATTGACCAATGGCTCTGGAACCTTGTAATCACTAGTAAATAGCTGTTCTACAAACTCTCTAACACAAGCTCCTTTTGACTCTTCAACCAGACTTAAACTAGAACAAAACTGAAAAACTTCAAGATTGTTAGATTTTGCAAGCCAATAGATAAATTCATCATCTAAACCTTTTTTTGATTGATTCAGTTCTTTTAAGACGTGAACCAGTCCAAGCAAAAACTTCTTTTCATGATTAGAAATTTTAAACCTCACCAAAAGCTTTTCAAACTCTGAAACAAATGAATTACTCTCTTCTTTAAGACTCAGATAAAAGGCAACCAAAACAAGTCCAACAAGTTTTTCAAATGAATCGCCTTTTTTTTGATCAACTTCAAATGTCTCTCTAAAGTTTTTTGAAAACTGTTGAACGTCGAAGTTAAGAGCTTTAGCCCATTTCAAAAAATCAGTAGCA
>CAZFYV010000273.1:0-5475 GCA_964523195.1 uncultured Pseudobdellovibrionaceae bacterium | reverse complement strand
AGACTTAAGACCTGCGATTGACCTAATGACTGTTCGTTTTGCAAACTGGTAAAAGGGAAACAATTAAAAGAACGGAATCGTCTCTTCTGCACATGTAAGCTCTTCAGACGACATTCTATCTAAGTAAGGCACCATTGATTTAAGTTGTACGTTTTTGAAGAGGTCAAATATGTCAAATACTAGATTATGGAAGAATCTATTTATTCGCTTAACTATTTTAACCTGCGCAGTCTTCGCACTCGCTGCTTGCGAACTTGATGAAGCAGATCAAGAACTCATCGATGATGCATTACTTATAGGTGATAGCCCGGGAGAAGACGTCGCTCCTCCTACAGTTGATGATATGTGCTACGCAACCCGTGTAGAACAGCCTGAAGCTGAGATCACTCGAAAAATAGATATATTATTTGTCACAGATACTTCTGGCTCACTCAATCAAGAAAGAAAAGAGATTGCAGAAGGAATTGAAGCTTTTGTTAACGAACTACCAGAAGAAGCTGATTATAGAATTTCAGTAATGCTGGGACACGGAAGTAAAAGTAAATATGCTGGAAAACTTTATCGCTCCAGCAAACATGAACCATATGTACTAGATTCAGAAGAGATGGATCTCGGAGATATTCAATACCACCTTAAAAACAAAATGACGAAAACAAAAGGAGACAGTCATTCCGATGGTGGAGAAGAAGGGCTGTACTCTTTGACTCAAGGATTAAAAGAAGAGAATTTAAAATCGAGTCAGGAGTACGGATTTTTTAGAGAAGATGCTGCTTTAGCAGTCATATGGGTAGCTGACGAAAATGATATCTGCGCCCGCTACCCTGATGGCATAGAGCCGGTTTACGATCCAAATAAAATTGAGCCAAAGGCATTTGATAGAGACTGTGCGGATGTAACAGCCCAATCAGTTGCCAAAGATCTCAAAGAACTCAAAGGTGACCTACCTCTTCTAATTGCAGGTATAACCTACAACGATCCAGAAACGGTTCCACGCGGAGGAGAAAATGAAGTTGGCTACGGATATTTAGAAACAATTGCTATCAACAAAGGACTCAGTGTCGATCTCGCCGACGGTGACTATGAACAAGGACTTGCAGATATTGGTACGCTGGCAACAAAGAACCTTAACCTCATAACTAGAGTAAAATTAAACAGGGACAACATCGACGAAGATTCAATAGAAGTCTGGGTGGACAGCATTTCAGTCCCACACGAATATTTAGAAGAGACTAAAGAAGTCTACTTACCTGAACCAGGACAAGATCGTTCAATCGTTGATATCAAATATTGCACGATTAAACCTGATCCTTCTCCCACACCTGCTCCTGACGTTGACCCTTCTCCAACACCCGCTCCTGATGTAGACCCGAGTCCGACTCCAGGAAATGAGCCAATGGATTCTAATCCAACTCCAACTCCAAATCCAGGTGGTGGACCGGTAGATATTCCAGACGATCCTAATCTATAAAATTGTGCATGTATGCTGGTACGTGTTTAATATACAGTGAACCCCAACCCAAAATGGGAGGCTTAAGCCTCCCATATTTTTTGTCTTTATTTTTTTACAAGCTTTGGGTTTTGCAAAACGACGAGACCCGCCATGGCCTTTGGTAAATAATGTGACCTCTTACCAAGCTTACCTTCTCGAATGAGTCTGAAAATATCGGTATGACCTTCTTTGTTCATCAGATTCTCAAGATAACGCTCGCCAGTGTTATATGCCACCATGGAGTGATACCAACTTCCAAATCGATGATAATTCGCTACCAGATAATCCAATGCCGCTTCAGTTGACTTTTCGATATGGAAACGCTCATCGACTTGGTCATCTATTCTCAAACCCAGAGCTCTTCCTGTACCAGGGGTTATTGACCAAATCCCAGCGGCAATCCCATTGTCATAGTTTTGAAAACCTGACTCAATAAAAGGTATAACTGCCAGCTCCTCAGGTAGCCCCCTTCGCTTTATAATCTCCATAACTTTCTTCTCATGGACCTTCATATTTTTGAATACTGCCCTCAAATAGAAACGACCCCGTTCAGTGCCTGCTCCACGATTCAGCCATGTCATTACTTTATCTGTAATAACGATAGGAATCTCTGCATTTGAAGAGGCAGAGGCCATACGGTTGGCATCGGTTCGCGTAATTCTTCGATCGACTAAACTACTTTGAGCAGCAAATCCTACACTAGCTACAAAGAGCACCATTGCACTTAGGAGCGCCAATTTTGATTTTTTAGAATTCACAAATTTATGAGTTGTCTTCATGGATGTAATTCTCCTTTTTAGTTGGCCGGGCGAAGAAGCCATTGTCATGGCGCCTGAAACAATAGGCTTCTCCATTCCGACCCTTGTTGTTGCTTCTAAAAGAGCCCTCCCATAAGAGAGGACATCAATCTTGTTGCTTGTTATAATCTGATCATCAACTTGAAACTCAGCATTTTCATTGACCTCAAAATAGACCTTGTGAGAAATAGGCGAGAACCAAAATAAATACCTATATAGAGCCCACAACTGTAACCAATGAACGTCTCTGTTTCTCAAATGCTGAAACTCATGAATTAGACTCACCTTCATGAGGTCCTTAGTCGCCACATAACTCATAGGTATAAAAACTAAGTTCTTAAAATTAAACCAACATGAAAATGCGCTGGAACAAAAATTCGCCAAATATACTTGTGTCTTGGACGTCGATTTAATTTTAACTGATGACTTCATCAAAAGAGTCATCTGGTACCAGTTTCTTAAAAAGACGAAGAAAAAATATAATAGACCTAACAACGAGAGAAAAACGAATCCACCTAGACACACTTCAAATAAATTGGTTCTCTCTGCTATTGACGTTTTGGAGTCCGTAGCTGAAAAAACATAATACCGACTAATTGATTCTGATGTGATCGCACTTCTATTAATTCCAGCATCGACTTTAACTATTCCTCCTGAAAAGTTCTGATCCGGCACTAGGCTCAATCCGATCAAAACAATAAAAGAAAATCCAAGAGTTAATCTATAAAGAGACGACAATGTATTCGGATGAATATGATTTTTCAGAGTACGCTTAAGAAGTACTAATAAAATAAATCCCAATTGCGAGATAACAAAGAACTTCAACAAAAAGCCTGAAACCATGAAAACTAATTCGGTAAAAGCCGGCATTTAAGACTCCAAGTCCTTTAAAATCGAGCGAATATCATCGATTTCTTGCTTAGAGATTTTTTTATCCTCAACTAAACGCTGAACGAGTGATGAAGCGGTTCCATCGAAAACTTTATTCAACAAGTTTTCTAATGACTGACTTTGGTGCTCTTCTTTTGAAACCACAGGTTTATAAAGATGCTGCCTCCCAACCTTTTCGGGAACGACGACACCCTTTTTTTCGAGGACTCTTAAAATAGTCGAGACAGTCGTATAGGCCAATTCTCGATCTTCCGACAAATTCTGATGAACTTCAGTGGCCGTCGCTCCATCACTTGCCCAAAGAATCGACATAACCTCCAGTTCAAATTCAGTAAGTTGACCATTTTGCTCTTTTGGTTTTCGTCCCAATGTATCCCCCATAGGAATTAGTAATTGCTGAAAACCAAGATAAACTAAAAAAATAGTTGCTAACAAACTATTTTTTTAGTTTTTACGCCTGTTCAATTATTTAGCAATAGAATCATAAGCTTGCTGCGCAGCACTTAACCACGAAGTTAATGCTACGCAGGCTGTATAGAACTACTTAAGTCGAGATAAATTATCTTGAAGACCAGTTAATCGGGCCTTGAGATGAGCCAAATTCTCTTTTTCAGTTTCGACTAAATCGCCAGGAGCATTTTTAACAAAATTCTCATTTTCCAATTTCTTTGAGATCCCGCCGATTTCCTTTGAAAGCTTATCAATCGCCTTATTAATGCGCTTCACTTCTTCTGCGATATCAACCAGGCCCTCAAGAGGAACTATAACATCAATCGAATGTCCACCTACGATAACAGGAGTCACTGCACACTTAGAGAGATTACCAGCTTCTCCAATCTCACAAGTTTTCAAGCGACCGAGTCGCATAATCTCAACCTTATTACCCCCAAGGATTTTCTGAGCACTGTCATCAGCAGGAGCAAGTCGAACATCGATTTCTAGATTTGGTTTTATTCGGTTTTCTCCCTTGATATTTCGAATGGCTGAAACAACAGATTTAACAATTTCCATTTCCGTCGCAGCTTCTTCGGAACCAAAAGCGAGCCATTCTTTATCATTCTCAGTCGTTGGAAACTCCGCTACAATAAGTGCTTCGGATTTAATCGGTAACTTTGCATAAATCTCTTCGGTAATAAACGGAATAAATGGATGCAGAAGCCGCATAATCCTATTTAAGGTCTGAGCCAAAACAAGCTGAGTCGCTTGCTTTTCAGGAGTAGCCTCTTTATATACGATTGGCTTAATAAATTCTAAATACCAATCACAGAACTCATTCCAAACAAATGAATAAATACTATTGGCCGCATCCTGAAAGCGCATGCCCTCTAAGTGCTCAGCAACAGCCGCCTCAACCTCACGGGTTTTCTGAATAATCCACTGATCTGCTACAGACATATTACTTTTATTAGGAAGAGCTTTGGTACCTTCAGCTGGAATTTCAAAATCATCCAAATTACTTAGAGCAAATCGAGTCGCATTCCAAATTTTATTCATAAAATTGCGGTAACCCTCGAGACGTTTCTCAGAAAACTTTAAATCTCTACCAGATGCAATCGAAGCCAAAAGAGTAAACCTTAAAGAGTCAGCACCAAAATTATCAATCAGTTCAACTGGGTCAATAGAGTTTCCTAAAGACTTGGACATCTTTCGCCCCTGGGAATCTCGAATAAGACCATGAATAACGACCTTCCTAAAAGGAACATCTTCTTTAAATTCAAGACCCATCATGATCATGCGCGCTACCCAAAAGAAGATGATATCGTGACCAGTCACTAAAACATCTGTTGGGTAGAATGTCTTTTGAGTCTCTGTATCTTCAGGCCAACCCATTGTACTGAATGGCCACAAGGCAGAACTAAACCAAGTATCCAACACATCTGGGTCCTGCTCAATATTCTCACTTTTACACTTTTCACACTGGCTTGGATCTGTTTCGGAAACAGTAACAT
The DNA here is from genome assembly GCA_964523195.1 of uncultured Pseudobdellovibrionaceae bacterium. Taxonomy (GTDB): domain Bacteria; phylum Bdellovibrionota; class Bdellovibrionia; order Bdellovibrionales; family JAGQZY01; genus JAUHWN01. Next base: position 349 of record CAZFYV010000273.1, on the reverse strand, counting down.
GATCACAGTCTTTACAATACCAAGCAGGAATTCTGTGGCCCCACCAAAGCTGTCGTGAAATACACCAATCTTCAATTATATTCATCCAGTGAAGATAAGTTTTAGTAAATTGCTCTGGCTCAAAAACAATGCTTCCGTTTTCCACAACATGTCTAGCCGGAGTCGAAAGCTCAGAAGTATTCACAAACCATTGTTCAGATAAATAAGGCTCAACAACAGCTCCAGATCGAGAACAATAGCCAACTTTATTTTTGTATGGCTCTTCTTTTACCAATACGCCAAGATCTTTTAGTTTTTTACAAAGTTGCTTCCGTGCTTCCTGAACCTTCATGCCCTGAAAGTCGAAGCC
>CAZFYV010000272.1:0-5504 GCA_964523195.1 uncultured Pseudobdellovibrionaceae bacterium | reverse complement strand
GATTTGTGTTCTTCTCTTCAATTTCGACTTGTAGCTCTTGCATCCTTCGCACACTGTCCACAATTTTGGGACAATCTAAATTTCTAGCAGTTTTTATGGTGTCCGTGTAAATATTGATGAATTGGGTGTAAGGGTGAGTTTCTCCCGCCATGGCGTAATTTACGAGCACCATGATGGTCATGGTTATCGCTGCGATAGATAGTTTTGCTAAAAATCTCTTTATTTTCATGATTCTGATCCTGTTGTTTTATTTTGGCTTTCATGCCGAGTTCTGTAATTTCAATAAGTGTACCTTGGTCTCGTGAACTCAAGTGAAAATTAGAGGCTTCTGGCGAAACTCTGATTTGTTTAATATGGTTAATGTCTAAACAGGGGTGCCATTATTTGATAAGGTTCCTTGTGAAGTAGAATATTTAGTCTAGAGGGTGAGATGAATTTCGAATTCAATAAAAAGGTTTTGAAAGGCACTTTTGATAAGCAAATTGTCTTAGCAGTACCTGTTTTAAATCAATCGGGTGATTGGCTTATTCTAGCTGATGGTTTTGGTCTTTATCACTTAGACCGGAAGGCCGAAGCGCTAAATTTTTGTTATACGATTCCTAAAACTAAGGTTCCAGATACTCGTTTTCTTCAAATGGTTGTCGAAGAAAATCTTGCATACTTTGCGATCACCGGTCACTCCGAGGGAGGAGGTACTGATGAGTTTAATTTGGGTACTGTTTTTGAATTTAAAACGGGTGACGCTTTAATGAAGCTTGAGTGTGGGGATTATCATACTCATTTAGCACCATTTCCTGTTCAGTTTTATTCAAAAGATGATCAAAGACTTGTTGTTCATGCCACAGATTGGAATCGCCTTGATATTACGGATTTAAAGTCTGGAAAGCTACTTACTGAAAGAGACTTTGAGAGTTTTCCCAAAGAAGGAGTGGCAGAACAAGATTGCATAACCGAGTGGTCGGGTGAATTGCAATTTTCTCCCAATAAAGAATGGATCGCTACTCTTGGTTGGCATTGGCACCCGGTCGGAATGGCATTTTCATGGAATTTTTCTGACTGGCTTAATGGAAGTATTTGGGAAGCTGACAATGGAAAGTCTAAGCATATTCACTCCACTGTACCTTATTTTTGGCATGGACCTTTTTGCTGGCTTGATAATAGAAGACTCTGCCTTTGGGGGTATGAGGATGCTGAATATGATGAAAACCAGATTCCGGTTCCGTCGGCGGCAATCTATGATGTGGTCGATGGTAAACTCATAAATTGGTTTAATGGTCCGACCATGGACTTTTTTGAATTTGATCAGTATCTCTTTTCAGGATCGGAAGAAGATGATTTGTTGACCATTTGGGATGTGGATAAAGGGGTGGAACTGTTTCGAGGGAAGCAATTTGATCGATTGATTGGCTACCACAAAGGGTGTCGAGAATTTTTAGAAATTAGTGAAACAGGAGAAATGAGAGTTACCACTTGGTCGGTCAACTCTTGAACTTAGATGTCGCTTATTGTTTCAGGCTTAGTTTTTGACTCGGAACTAACTCAACTATTCGATCATTGTAGTAAATGTCGACTGTGGTTTTCCCAATGACCTGAATTTGGTTATTTTCGATTGAAACGCCTGCGGTTTCGTCCAAGGCTATAACCGGTAGGCCATACTCATTAACGAATTCGGCAATTTCCTCTTGTTCATGTTTTTGATAATGACAATGAACCGCGTAGTCTCCGAGTATATTCAATCCCTGGTAGCTTATAAGTTCAGACTCATTATCGTCGCCTTCATCACCGAAATGTGCTGTTTCTAAGTGACTTCCAAGAATAATTGCCCCTGCGCTGTCACCGTTTATGACTCGTCCATGATGAATAAATTTTCTAAGGAGTTCGTAAAAATGGGACTTTCGAACGCAATCCATCAAGCGAAAGGTGTTCCCTCCATCGATATAGATAGCATCAAAATCTCGTAGAGTGTGCCAGTCAAGATCTTGAAGATCTAGGGACATCTCAATGTTTTCAAAATCGATTGTAGAAAATGTATCAACTATACGATCGAGAGCATCGTCATAGGTATCAGGATCACCGGCCATGGGGATAAGAAGCAAGTTTGGGTTTTCAGGTAAAAGGCTCAGAAAGTGTTTATCTAACTCGACGAAATTTTCTGAGTCTCCGCCTCCACTTAAAATCAATTTCATTTAGTACTCTCGTGGGTCGGTTTCACTCATTTAATTTTATTGGAATTTAAGTTCAGAAAAAAGTGCTGACGCTAGGTTCTTGAGATAGATTTTAAAGGCTTCAGTCTTGAGGGTCCTGAGCTGGATCTTTGGCGAGGACTTTGTGCATCTACTGTACTTCATAAAGTTTGATTCTGTTAGTGTAGAAAGATCATTAAATTAAGGAGTAGGTAATGAAGACTCTTCTTACGAGTTTAATATTCGTTTTGTCTTTATTTGTTGCATGTGAGTCTAAAACCAAAGGAAAAACCGTGTCTAATGACAAACCAAAGATTAGTAAAGAAGAGATTAATAAATTAGTTTCCTATTTCAATAAACTTCAGACCTTTCCTGTTGATATGGAAGACGTGGAGAAAAAAACTGGAATCCCTTTTAAGAAGAGGTTTTCTACAGAGAGTGGAATTTATCATTATGGTAGTTATGGACGAGTGAGCTTGTCTGTGAGTTCAGTTGATGGAAAGCGAATGTTAAACCAAGTTGAGATTGAGGCAGATCCTGAAATAGTTCCTGTCCCAGAGATGCCACCTGGTGTGAAATTCAATGCTTCGTTTTATCGATACCTCCCCAAATACAGCATGGCTGGTAAATTGGGTGAGAGTTTTTATAGATATTTAATTTATCCAGACCAAGAAGAATACAAGGAAGTCAATGGAACTGATCAACGTATTAACTCTACAAAATGGGAATATAGGATTGATCAAAAACGAGGACTCTTTATCTCTGAAAAAGAAAAAGAGGAATTTAAGGATGCTGTACTAGGGCTTCTTACGGCGATTAAAGAAAACCGATTCGAAAAACACTTAGAAGATTTTGAAAAGAAGTTTCCAAAGGGACGCTGGGGTAGTCATGGTTTTCTCGGTCATTCTTTAACGATTGTTTACTTCAATGATAAAAAAGAAGGAAAACATTTTGGGAAGCATCTAGAAAAAGATGGACTTAGTGAGTATGTAGGATTGCACTTCAATCCTGAACAACACGCGGAGTTCTTGTTTGCAAAACCCTACCTTTTTGAGTTTTTTGGTATTGAAGAACTGGATGCTTTGCAAAAGCCTGGTATGCGACCCTATGCAGGCTTAAAAGACACTGGAACACCGAATCCAGCACCTCCCATTGACGAAGCTACAGCAAAAGCGATGCTTCCTGATATTTCTGCGGCGGGAAACAGAAAAGGTGGACTTGCCTATTACAACGAGCCTAAATATGTGTCCGATGGATGGAATTTTTGGATGCCGGGCTTTTATCCTCACGATGGTAAAACCGTGGAGCGCTACCTTAAAAAAGATAAGTACATTTCTAAGTCCTTTGAGATTTTGTTTTCGAGGAGGAAATAGATTCCGATTGAAGAAGATTGGTCGGGCGACCCGAACAACACGAGAACACAAGTATCTCCCCGTAATCCTTGAAGTTCGTCCGACGCCTAACTGCCCTAAAACGATCTATGTACCCAAAAAGACCGAGAAATTGCAGGTTCATCTTAAGCAGATGATAATGGCGGGACGATCCACAAGTCAAATCGCAGACGAACTGGGCGCCTCAAAAACCTGGGTGATTGAGACTCTTCAGCGGTATGGAGTCGAAATCCCCAAATCAGGGCGCATGACCAATCCAGATAACTACCGCCACCACAACCCACCTTTCGGTATGAAGGTTCGTGGCGGCAAATTGATCCCAGATCAACAGCAGCAGAGGGTCTGCAAAGAAATTGTAAATTTAAGAAATAAGGAAGGAATGAGTTTTAACGCAATCGCTAAAGAGCTCAGGAATAAGAAGCGTCCCAACGCTTCAGGCACTCACTATTGGGACAACAAAGGTGTGAAGAAAATTTTTGATAGATGGAAAGATAAATTTTAACAGGAGGAATCCAAATGGACAGAATCGTCAATATCTTGATAGCTATGCTATTTACTGTGGCAACTGGCTACACTGCCAACAAGTTGATATTTGAGGTGAAGAAGACTGCACTCACCAGAGTGAAAGACGGATTGTCGAGCTCTGAAGAATTTGCTCAGCAGCTCACCGATTTCCGCCTTCCCTTTTAATCTCGGTTTGAAAACACTCTGTGTATCGAGAGCCCCATAACCATTGAGGGCTCTTCAAGCTCAGGGCTGAAATTGGATTCACTGAGAATGGCAAGCACGTCGCCATTCTCATTTACAATTGGTCCACCACTGTTTCCAAACATAGTATCTGCAAAAACATTCACATAGTACCTATCAAAATTGTCGTAAAATTCAGTTTTCGGAAAAGGTCTACCAACAGCGTCTTGAGCTTCGTAAAAACTGATAATTTTTCCAAAACTAACTCTAAACTCTTCACCTGGAGCATCGGGCTTCCCAAATAAATCCATTCGATTTTCGGTTTGAGCAGGGTATCCCAAAACAAACCCAGTTCGCCCAATACTTGAAGTTTCATCCACGAATTTTAAAGGTGTACCGACCTCCTTGCTGAGTTTGATCTCGATAAAATCACTGATTTGATCCCAGATAGTGATTTTGCTTCTATTTTCAATCTTTAGAGCCCCTGGGACATACGTGCTTGCAAACTCAGGTGCGTGAGACACCTTTGCTACATCCCCCTCACGAGCACTGAAGAGTCTATCTTGATCTTTATCATACAGCGCAAAAAACAAGGGGCGATCTTTAAGCATGGACAAACAAGTTTCAAAGTCATTACTCTTCTGGCACCAATCCATATAAGTCGACGTCTGTCCATCAAGGTTGTGCATATTTGTCCACAGAGAATCAGCAGCTTCAGCGAGAAATGCCGTAGCCGAAGCTGAATAGAGTTTACTCTTTGCGTACACACAAGGGTCTAAGTTTTGCTTGATGCAAAAGTCTAATTGCATAGCAATTACAAAGTCTGTGATCCTCGGGAAAGAATCGGGGTCATCGAGATCTCCTTTGAGCCCATCGAGCATACTTTGAGTATTATTGAGTCCTTCAATCAAATCAAAGTCCCCATCGATAAAGACAATTTTATAAACTGACTTTGCAGATTCCCTTACAGCATCAGGGATAAACTCTGAGTCGAGGGTATAGAATCCCATCTCTGCTTGCATGGATGTGCAAAGAAGCAGAAAAATAGTAAATATTGCTCCTTTGACAGTTTTCCTAATCTTCAACTTGGATATCGACACAAAATTCATCCTCATCTCCCTAAGAGTTCGCACTTTAAAACAGATTTTTTGTCATCGTGTATGGGGACTTCAAATTCATCATCATAACCATTCGCTAACTGGAATGAGATAGCAAACCTCGGAGCAGTAAAAGGCTTCAACAC
>CAZFYV010000271.1:0-5518 GCA_964523195.1 uncultured Pseudobdellovibrionaceae bacterium | reverse complement strand
TGGGTTCACTAACGTAAACTACCAAGAGCCATTGTCTTATATTGAAGTGAGCTTTAATCATTCGATCAATCTTCGAAAGTTTGCGGCGACCATGGGATTGCCTTACAAAGAGATTTCAAGGTTGAATCCTTCTTTTAAACGTTCGATTGCGCCTGTTTATGGTTCTTCACTCATCATCCGAGTGCCTTCACATATGAAAAGCCAAGCGGTTGCAGCGGCGAAGGTGAGTCGAGTTTCTACAAATGTGGTTTCTAGAGCCTCCTCTGGTGATTGGTTTTGGTATCGCATTCGTAGGGGAGATACATTAAGCGGGCTTGCTAGGAAGTTTCGAACATCAACCCGTAAGATTAAGTCCTTGAATAGAATGGGGCGCAGAACTCGATTGATCGCTGGACGCAGAATGAAAATGCCAGAGAGAACTGTGATCGTTCGAGGAAAAAGGTCCACCGTTGGTGAAGCTGTTGTTCAGGCATCAAGATCAGATGGAACGAATTCGGGCTATACGAGATATCGAATTCGCAGAGGGGATACCTTAAGTGATATTGCTGAACGTTATGGAACTTCGATTGGTCAGTTAAGAGCTCTAAATAATTTGAGTCGTAGATCTACACTTTATGCAGGTCAAAACCTGTTGATACCTTCGAGTCAGCAGTTTTCAACAAGCCCTGCGGGCTATACATATTATAAAGTGCGCAGAGGAGATAATTTGATTTCGATCGCTAAGAGGTTCGGAACTACAGTGAGTGCTCTTAAGCGTGCAAACAATATGGGGCGACGGACGACATTGTACTCTGGTCAAAGGATCAAAATTCCATCTAAAGGCAGTCAATCTTCTACGGCTAAAGGAAAAAAGCGATCGGTAACAAAATACAAGATTAAAAGAGGGGATACTCTATTTGGTATTTCTCAGAAGTTTGGATCGAGCATAGGCGCAATAGCGAAAGCGAATAAGATGTCTAGGCGAGCTCGTTTGAGAATCGGTCAGGTGATCACAATTCCTTAGTTAGCGACCACAAGTCGAAACACACTTAGGGAGACAGCCTTTTTCACTGTCTCCTTTTGTTTTTTCAAAGCTGTTCAAAAGGTCTTTTGAGAAAAAACTTTCATCTAAGATCTGTCTCAGAGACTTCTTCATTAATGAATTAAATCCTGATCCATATTTTTCAAATGTATTTTTTAAGAAATGCTCACGTTCTAAGGAGTCATGGGCCAAATGTCCCTGGCCGAGCCAGCAACAAGGCCAAACCTGCATTTCCGAGTCTATATAAATGGATGAATACTCTAAGGCCCAACATTTAATTTCTTTGTTTTGAGAATCGAGTTTAGTAAGAGCTTTAGAATAATAGTCTTCAATCTCCTGATTCGAATGAGTGTTGAATTTTGGAAGCTCCTTTTTAAAGTCTCGAACAGTCGCTTCCACTTTAGAGAAATCAATATTTGGGTCCGTGTTCTTCCTTCGAATGAATTTTCTAAACCCCATATCACTTGCTAACTTTTCGGCATCTTCTACTTGGTGAGCGTTGTGTTCAAAATCGACCCACATCCAGTCTGCTCGGCCACCACTATCGATAAACGATTTGGAGTTTTCCATAACTTTCTTGAATGAGACACCTCTTCTGTAAATAGCATTGGTGTCCTCTAGTCCATCTATGGCGAATCGAATAAACCATCCCGGCAAATTCATAATGTTTGCCAGTTCCTTATAAAAGTTAGGGTCTCTCAAACTCCCATTTGTGTGAATTTGAACATTGAGTCCCGGGTTAAAGTTTTTGATGTGCTCAAGAACTTCGATTAAGTTTTTTGAAGCGAGAGGATCTCCTTCGTTGCCACAGATGAGGATATCTTCGATCTGTTCTAAGAACTCTTGGTTTAAGTTTTGTTTTAATATCTCAAGGTCAATTTCTTGTTGATGGTTTACAAAAGGGTTTAACTTTTGTGGATCACCGGATACTCGAAGGCAGCTTGGGCAATAGGCATTACACTTCTTGGTGAGTTCCAAATGAATATGTTTTATGCCGGCGTAATCAAAGAACTTCATACAAGTGAATCTTACTCGTATAAGGTGGCTTTGGCTACAATCTTAAGTTATTTAGAAGTTTGCCCTCAAATCTCGCTGGTTAATTCCTTTGATCCAGCAGAAATGAATTGATCCAACATACCTAGGACGAATCAAACACGAAACAAATTCGATATTTAGAAGTGCGATTGGATTGGAAAATCTGTCTTGAGCTGGAGTCATGCGAATTCGACTATGATTATCCTTGAAGAACAGCTGTTGAGCCCAACCGGATGTAGACATTCCTACGATACTGAATTCGTGAGAACGAACATTATCTAGGACTTGTTCCTGGATCACTCGAGGCAATGCCGAAACTTCATCTGGCACTTGTAAAGTGGATTGGACGTCATCCATGGACACGGTTGGTAATTCGCAACTCCAGGAGTTCGACTTATCACAGTGAATCAGGTTGGCCCATTTAAGACTTGTTTGATTTTCAAAAAGTTCCAAATTCCCGTTGGGATTTTGCATTTGAAAAATTTTAAATGCGATATTCTGTGCAGACAGATTTGTAAAGGTCACTTTTCCAAAGCTCGGTAAACCAACTGAAAGTAGCAGCAAAAAGATAAATCTATTTAGGTGTCCCATAATCGCATCCCCCGGTAACGATGTAACTGAAGAGACTGCGAGGGTTCGTCTAAATGGTCAATAAAAAGCTTAATTCAATTCGATGGGTCAATGCTTAAGATCCGTGCAAAAGGCAAAAAAAACCCCGCCAAAAACGTTTTGGCGGGTGGGCAGGAAATGTCATCATTTCCGATGGTGAGATCCTCCCTGAAGCCGTAACTCTAATGCTGCTCTCCCCAAGGTAGCTGGCTGACTATTGTGTGATAGTGGGTTCACACAGGTAGTCCCTTTAGCTTTGCGACCCTTAGTCTCCTAAGGTGTGCCTTTGGCTAAGGAAGGATAGGGTAGTATGAAACCTCCTTATAGTGACCTAATGGTAAAAACGTACAAATTAAAAAGATCCTATTAGAGTCAAACCCGGTATTACTCTACTGGCGGGTCTAACATCCAATCCATTGGAGAAATGCTCACTGGTCCTCCTTTTAGTGGCTTAGTTCATTAAGAATAACGCTAGACGTTAGTCGGTGTCGAGAAGTTCTACGGCTCGCGCAGAAAATAGGACACTTTCTGTCTCAATGTGTTTCAAAGGGCTTTACTTTTGTTCTATTGGGGAACGGAAATGTGAAGTTTCCTTCATTTTGACTGTTCGTAATCGGTACCTTTGCGAGGGATCTTTTCACTCTGTTTTACTGATTTACCACAAACCTTATTGCACAAGTGAAAGCAAGGGTTAGTAGAGTCATCCTTGGAGCTGGAGAAGCTATTTTTAAGATCTTTGCTAAACCATGGATGGGCAAGAATATCTCTCCATGTATGTTTGGAGAGGTCATTGAAATCTGTTCCGTACTTCTTAGTAAAAAAGTGTTGCGCAAAAGCTCGAGTATGAGGGGATGTGTCGTGGTCGGCATATCCGATCCAACAGCATGGCCAGAGCTTACCAAGGCTATCAATAAAAATGGACTGCTCCTCTTCTGCTATACATGAAATGGAATCCTTGTGGAACGAAGAGTTTTGGTCGGAGTTATTTTTAAGTAACTCAGTTTCAGAGATATTATTGATCTGTGGATTCACTTTGAGCATTGGTTTGACTTCGAAGTTAACATCGAAGGGTTCCATATGTGGAGAATGGTTCTTTCGAACCTGAAAGTCTAAAAAGCCAAGCTCTTCAGCAAACTTTCTGGCTCTCTCGATATCCTCTCCATTATGTCTGAATTGGATATACTTCCATTTAGCTCGTCCGCCATTGGCAATAAAGCTCTTCATATTGTTCTCTACTCGAGACCAACTTACCCCTCTTCGGTATATATGATTTGTTTTTTCAAGACCATCCACTGAAAACCAAAGAACTCGTTTTTTCTTAGAAAAAAATTGAGCTAAATAATCCCAAGTCGCTTTGTCTCCCAGTCCTGCATTGGTATGTAGGCTGATCACATTGTCATAGTTTTTCTCTTCGAGATACCTTAGGAAGGGAACCAAATGTTTTGAAGCCAAGGCGTCGCCATTGTTGCCACAGATGAGTAACTCATCAATTTCGTCCAAAAGACCATCATTAAAGACTTCTTTGAGTCGCTCTAAGGGGATTTCTTGATTGAGATCGATATAGGGATTAGCCGTTGTTCCGCCATCGATACTTCTCAAGCAAGCAGGGCACCTTGCATTACATTTTGTTGTAAGCTCGATATGAACCATACTCACTTTTCTGAATAGGTTTCCAGAATACTTGACGCTCAAATTTCTTCTTTCTCCCATGACTTAACTAGTTTTCGTATTCCAACTCGATTAATCTTTTCATCGACTCTATAATTATCCCATTCAGAACCATTAGCCAGAGCGATATGCATACACTTGGTCGGTTGAAGTCCTATTTGCTCACAAACTTCCTTTTGAGCCTTTGAGTACTTTTTGGGTATGAAATCGATATCCAGGTTTTCCATGACATAAAGGCCAAAACAAGCGGCCGTTAAAACCGTATGGTTATACTTGTTCTGTTGTGAAATGGGATTCATGTCAGAGATATTGCTAAAACGAATTCCCGAGCGAATATCTCCGCATCCTGCTCCCTTGCTGAGAGAAAAGGAAACGCTTTCAATTGCTGGGTGTTCCACATTAAGAGAAAAGTCTTCACAGGTACCCACATAAGCGCAATCCACTATAACTGGAACGTTGAGGTCATGGGCTTTATCCAAGAGTGTCTCGTATTCGGGGTGAACATCTCCAAGAGAGCAGAATGGAGCGCTTATAATCACGTAATCATTTTTGCTAAGAGGTTCATCTTCGAGGAAGGCCCAAGACTTTGCTATTCTGCGGTGATAGCCATATTCACCTCTGAAGATGCGAAGTCTTCGGTCGGAGTATTTAAAGTAGGCTTCATCAAATGTTTGAGTGGTGCCGTTAATAAGGTCTAAATTTTTGAATCGGTCGAGACCTTCAATGTCACATAATTCGCTGGATTTGATCCAGGATTTATAGGTCTCAAGGTACTTGGATCTTTGGCGCAATCCGTCTGGGGTTTCTATCCATTGAGACCAAGGGGCATCCCTTAGAATTTTAATAAATTTGTAGTCGTAGATCGCATTTGTGAGATCCGTGATAAAACCACGGTCTTCAAGCTCCTCTCGACTCAGTGTTAGTTTGCGCGAATCTGGCATATTTAGACCCTGTTATAAGTTTTTCCGTGCTTCTAGAGCATACCACATCTTAGGCATTGTAATATAAATTGGGTAGTAAGACCTGATCGACCCTGTCATCGACGCATTGGGCAGTCGATTGATCTTAAGCTTGTAGAAGGGCTCGCACTTTGTGTTAGAGTTTAAGTTGGTCTCGGAGGTGATAAATAGACGCTCAAGATGTTGTAGCTGATATTGAAGATTGGCTCGTTAATTTTGTCGAAAA
>CAZFYV010000270.1:0-5531 GCA_964523195.1 uncultured Pseudobdellovibrionaceae bacterium | reverse complement strand
TAGAGTTATATGGCAAATATGCGGACCTTTCGGCATTCGGTACAGATGTACATGAATGACAAAACCTGGAAATAAAGACGATTGATAAATCTGTAGAGGTATTGCTAAATAATAAGAAAGTTTTGAAATGCCATCCTCACAGGGTGCTGGCAAAAAAGCTAGAGCCCCTGGTGCTGCAAAACCTAAAACACATCATCCAAGAGCATGGCAGTAAGATCGTGGAAAAAGCAAAGCTGATTCACGAACGGTCATCTGCAAAAGAAGCCAGCAAGCAGCTTCGACAGAAAATCTATGGGCTCAATAGTCAACTAGATGCAATGGCGGAGAGGCTTGCACAACTTCCCAAGGAAGTGTCTGCGGCTCCCATTTTTAAGCAAATGGAAATGCTGGAAAGGAAGCGGGAGATTTACAAACGGGAGCTAGAGTATGCAGCTCAATTTGATGAAACAATTTGGGGAATGCCAGTAGAGTTTAAAACTTTCAGAAAGTTTAGTGACTCATTGGAACCCTTATTGAATCGGGCTACTCCAGAACTTTTGTCAAAGATTGCTTCTAAGCTGATTCATAAGGTGGAAATTGGCCCTGAAAGTGTAAAGGTCCATTACTTTGGTAATCAAAGCCATTACGAGGCCTTGAAGCTTCAAGAGGCTATTGGTGAAATGAAGAGGGAAGCGAGAAAAGAACGTGAGAATCAAAAAAATGCCGATCCAGGAGGGGTCGGCGCCCCTTCGGGGGCTTTCGGAAAAAATCTAATGTGTATTGGTTCGAATAGCTTGACAAATGGTGCGCGTGAGAGGACTTGAACCTCCACGTCCTTGCGAACACTAGACCCTCAATCTAGCCTGTCTACCAATTTCAGCACACGCGCAAACGGAAGATTGGTAATAAAACATAAGCTAGGAATAGGGTCAAGGATTAGGAGCTCCAAATTGAAGGAAGTATTTCTAAGTAGCCGTTAATACGAAGATAATCAAGATTATCTAGAGAACAGGTTTCTATTCTTTTAAAGGATTTAGAGCCCTCCATTGGGTTTGGGTATCCTGGAAAATATGACGATAAGTACCCATGGGTCTAGGAAACTTAATTTTAATTACCCTATTGGTGCTTATCGCTCCTTTGCTAGGTTTAGCTAGTGAAGTGCAGTTTTGTGCTCAGCACAAAGCTCTAATGCAAACCCTTTTTAGCTCTGCTTCACCAATTCCTGACCATTTGACTCGGACTTTGAGTGAAAATGATTTGTTGCTAATTGGTGAAACCCATCACGAGAAGAACCTCGGTGTCTTGAGTGCCGCTGCGATATCTGAACTCAAAAAATATGAAAAACCCTGTGTGTTTTTAGAGTTTGAATACAACGACCATGTAAACAACCCTGTTTGTTTAGGATACTGCGATGCTGCTGTCGATGGTGAGGTTTGTCGCGGTCGCTATAAGTGGAAAGACGATGTGCCAACCTGTAATGAAGGACAGTATTTAGTTGCGAAGCAAGCTTTTGTTAATGAGATACCGATTCATGTCGTGGATGTTAACAAGAGAAATTGTGGATTTGGATTATCGCCTGAAGAGACAATTGCCACAACGACTTGTCGAGATCAAAAAATAGTTGAAGAAATTGAAAGACTTCTTGGTCCCGGAAAGGAGTGTCGGAAAGCTTTTTTTGTTGTAGGCAGTTCACACCTCGTTGAGCAAGGACCGGGCAGGAGGAACATTCTTGAGCGATTAGAAACCTCGAGTCTTAAGACTAAATCTTGCTTGATTGTAGATGCGGAAGACAAAACAGGGAACGATTTTTTGTATCCGAGGGACTCTTCAGCTCTAAGGTGTCCAGAGGCCGTGCGACCTTTTGGTTCTAACTTTGTCTCTGATATTCAAACTCTCGATTTTAACTTTGAAGTTGCTATGACTAAAAATTTGGGAGGGACTTACGACAGGTATAATCAAATTGATTGTGTCTATCATATGGCTTGCTCAGATCTCAATCACACGAGCTGTGCTTCTCCGCCTGCTCCTGACTTTCTTAAAGACACTCAGTTATATGATGTAGGGTTTTCGGAGAGCTCTGAACTTGGGGCTCCCTTGTCGTTGCCAACAAGACCGTATGATCAATAATTGAGATTTAGTTCTTTAAAAAGGTAGACTGATTCCTGCCACGATATCTATCTGGGTAGCTTCGCCATCTCGAGCTCCAGTCAGGATAATGACTCGGGCTTCGGTTTTAAAATTCATGCTAGCAGAGATAGCTCGCTCCACACCTGCACCGAGACTGTAGCCAGCGTAATTACTTTGTACCGATTGAAATTGCCTTTGATTGAATGATCCAAAAACAAAAGGACGCCAGAGTTCCTGAAAAAAAACCTTGGTATCATCTGAAACTGTTCTATAGGCTCCAGCACTGGTCACCGGAAAATAATAGAGTCCTAGGTCAAAGCCAAATGCGAGATCACCACCAATAACAGAAGACATAGCTACAGAATAACCAACTCCGAATTCTAACTGGTCGTGAATTGCTAGTAAGTAATTCACTCGGTAGGAGCCTAGGTTAGAAAGTTCCCCTTCTGTTTGACCGGTTTTTGCCGTAAGCGAAAAGAAGCCGCCCATAATATCAAACTTGCTCGCCTGGGCAGTAGGGGAGAATGCAATTAAGCTAAGAATAAAAAACGCTCTAAGCAGCAGTGCCACGGCTCAATTCCTCTTCTTCGAGTTCTTCACGTCGAACCATTTCAAAGTAGACGGCAGCGATGCGCTCACGCATTTCACCAATATCTTTCTTTGAAGGTTTATTTTCATCAAGTTGCTTTAATCTTTCTAGGAATAGGAATTTTTGTTTTTGTGAAAACATACTTTCTACAGATTCACGGTCTTCTCTAGGGATATTAAAAAGAGCTACTGCCCACTCATCAACTGTAAAAGAAACAAATACTAAATAGAGGTTCGTTGGATCGGCATCTAGAACTCTAAAAAATGGAGGCCTAAGGTGCTCTAAAAAGCTACCTTTAGCTGCAGTGTAAATCTCACGTTCTTCCGCAATTGTCGCTTTCTTTAGGTATCTTAAAAGATCACGATCTCTAATGTAATCCTGAAGCTCTTTCATGGAGTTCTTGGGTTTCAGTCGAGTTGCTTGCTCCATAGCAGCATCAATTTGCTTGTCCGTAAGAGCTTTGAATTCGCTGTTTGGATCAAGTAAAATGCCCCAAGCGCCTGGGAAGGCGATTCGAGCAATGGGAATAGAAATCGATTTTGGCATTTTTGAAAGTAAAGAATAGGCCGTATCTCTTTCTAGGTTTCTTAAAAATTCGGAGCTCTGATCACCCAGTCTCCATACCTGAATTTTAAGTTCTTCTAACTCACGATTGAAGTTTTCAGGTCGATGTCTACAAAGCTTTTCCACAAGATCAAGCGCTTGATATTCGATCTGTCCAGGTTCAACAAAGGCATCAAACCATTCATGTCCTGTTGAAAGAGAAAAAAGTCTTCTTTGATCTCCAAGTGGCAGTTCATTTAAGAAGGCGCCAAGCACTCTTGGGTCAGTTGTGGTTAGATCCTCGAGATGGAGCATGTCGTTTAAATTCGGAAAACTCTCAGTGCTTAAAAGCTCATTGAGGCGATCTCGAAAGAGCTCTCTTGTTTTGTGTGAGTCACTGAGGCGAATGTCGCCACCAGAAGGAACACCACTTTGTTGAGACTGTTGAGTAGGCCCTTGAGGCTGAGTCATGGGCATTGCCGGCATAGCAGGCTTTGCCTTCTCAGATTTGGCACTTATTTGATCTTGGATTGTTGAAAGTGCGCTCACGAGCTTACTAATAGAGAGTCTTTGAATCAAAAATAATCCAAGTAAAAATGCCATGATAGTCAGCCCAATACCCAGAGCGTACTGCTCCATATTTATGCCAGTACCCCATTTCCGACGTGTTAATTGTACGCGGTCGCGCCCAGGGATAAGTCGAAGATCTTGAATTAAAGCTTCTCTGATTTCAGAGGCTTCACCTTCTGAAATTGATTCTGGGATAATGACATTTACGGAGGCACTTCTAATTCTATTGGTCAGGCTGTAAAGAGAAGCGGTTGGGTCATCCCACTCGTCTTTAATGTTTTCGTATTCTAGTTCAAAATAGGGGAGAGTTTCATTTTTAGGTCTATAATCATTGTTTACATTCGTTCTTCTTAAGGGATCAATACGAACCGTTACTAGAAAAGGCATCTCTTTAAATCGATTAGATAAAATTCGATTGGCCTTTGATTTGTAGTAGTCTTCAAGTTCAAGAACTCGTGGATGGCGGTCGCTTTCTTGTGCGAAGGCCATCGAAGACAGAAGTAAGATAATAAATAGGGCCATAGATTTTATTTTCACTATGCGCCTCCTGTTTCTGGTTCGATAATAAGTAGAACTTTTCTAGCTAAGTCCCTAGAATCCATTTTTTGATATTTCTCAGGCAATTTTTCAATATATTCTGGTTTTAAATTTAGAACACCGTAACCAGCGAGACCCATTCTATTGAGTGGTATTCCAGAGACTTGAAGGATTCTCATGGTTGCAACAGCTCGTAATGCCGACAACTCAAGATTATCTTTGAAAGCTCTTCCTGGTTTTTGCAGGACGGTTCGATTATCTGTATAGGCTTTAACTCCCAGTCGATATTTTCCGGCGTAGGGGAGATATTTGTTTACAAATTTTTGCAACACTTCTTTGGCGGAGCCCGTGGGCTTTGTCTCACCAACTTTAAAGAAAACAACCCCAGGAAAGTCGACTACAATACGGTCGCCAATTTGACTGACTTCTGCACCCCAGTTTTCGAGTATTTTATCGTCAACACCTTGTTCTTTTTGATCTTCACCAGCCTGAATCGGACTTTCCTTTTTGCCGTCTTCGCTATTGGAGCCTAGTGTTTCGATATTAGTGATAAGACTTTGTGCCAATTTCTTAGCGCTGATCTCTTGTTGATCGATTGAAAAGAAGAGCACGAAGAATGCAAGAAGAAGAGTCACCATATCACCGTAACTAATCGCCCAGCTACCTTCGCTGTCGACTGAATTACTTTGAATGCTCTTTTTCCGATCACGTAGTCCCATTAAGCGGCCTCACTCTGTCCCATGACTTGGTTGATGGCATCAACTCTGTTGTTGGTGTCCACATGAGAATTGAGAATCTCTTGAGCTTCCAGGAGAGAAGCTTGATCGACGGCTAAAATGACGGCTTCCAATGCGATTTCAGCATCCGCCTCGTCATCTTCTGCAAACTTCTGAATACTTTCACCCGCTGGATTCACGATCATGTTAGCGACGACTAGTCCATAAAGTGTGGCGAGAAGGGCAATGGCCATTCTGAAACCTGTTTCAGACGGCTCCATTCCCTCAGAAATTCCTCGCATAAGATGAATTAGACCAAGAACGGTTCCAGCTAGTCCGAATGCAGGTGGGTATTTGGAGAGAGACCTTACTGCGTTGGCAATCGTGACAGTTCTCATGCTTGCTCGATAGATTCGTTCTTCAAGAATTTCTCGAATGCTTTGAATCCCAATCGGAAGCTTTTTCATAGC
>CAZFYV010000269.1:0-5543 GCA_964523195.1 uncultured Pseudobdellovibrionaceae bacterium | reverse complement strand
AAATTGCCAGGACTAAGCTTGGAACAATTAAATGGAAGTGACAAATCAATACAAGTATTTCTTGCCATTTCAATAGCTCGTTCAGGATCAGACTTATAGAAGCTGTATCCTAAGAAACCGACCACTGCCACCACAATAAAGAACGTGGTCGACATAAACTTGTTACCACCGTGATGGTAGGACGTATTTGTATAACTACCATAGGTGATATTGGTTCCTGTATTCTTAAATTGAATACCATTGGCGTTTCCATAGGCATTGTTATAGTTCGGGTTGCTGGAGCCACTGCCGTCATTTTGTTGTTGATTGGGTAAATTTGGATTCATGCCATTGGGCGAAACTTGGTCGCTAGGAGGCACATTCTCTAGACCCTGAAGTTGATCGTTATCGTTTTGCTGAGGCATATCGAAAACGTTATTGTCCATATTGTTCATCTGAGCAATTTGGCGCTGGTTCTCTAGGTCCGTAATGGTTCCAACTTTATTATCCGCATTCGGTGGTTCGTTACCATCGAAATTGTTGTTCTGAGTTTGTAGATTCAATGGGCCACTGTTTTCAGTCGAGGTCATGCCCTCTGGTCCCATCGTATTGGTGTTTTTTGCACTCGATTTCTCATCGAACATTGAGTTAAAGTCAGACTGAATCCCGCTTTCTTCAGGGAAATAGTCATCGTTATTAATGTTGTTGTTATTTGGTTTTCGTTGCTTGCGTGGTAACGGTGATTCCGTCAATTCCTCATCTGGCTGGTACTGAGCGTACTGAACCACTTTTTTTCTCGTCTCTAAAATCTCATTAGCAAAAAGAGTTTTAATAAATACAGAGAAATCATGTGGTGAGAAGTCAGGGTCGTGCCTGTTGAGAAATCTGTTGAGGTCCCTGTGAAAAGCCGCGGCCGACTGATACCTAAGGTTTCTGTCTTTGGCTAGCGACTTATTACAGATTTTTTCCAATTCTGGCGGAATATTAGGGTTTATCTTCCTCAATGATGGAATATTACATTCTCTAATTTTTCGTAGAGTATTGATCTCGTTATTGGCAACAAATAGCCTGTCGTTGGCTAGAAGTTCCCATAAACAAATTCCGAGAGAAAAGATATCAGTACGGAAGTCTACCGGGAGACCTTCAGCTTGCTCAGGAGACATATAACCGAACTTACCTTTGAGAGTTCCTGCTCTGGTGGTTTCGATTTGAGTTGAAGCTTTTGCGATACCAAAATCAACGATCTTAGTTTCGCCTTCAAAACTAATCATCACGTTCTGCGGACTCATATCTCTGTGAGTAATGTTCAATGGTTTACCTGTGGACCCATCTAAGCACCTATGTGCATGATCGAGACCTGCAGCTACTTCTTTAACCATGTAAACAATTTGACTCACTGAAAAGGTTAAATTGCTTTTCTTCATCTTGTTTAGAATCTGTCGAAGGTTTCTTCCTTCACAGTATTCCATCACAAGGTAAAACATCTCATGCTCGACACCAAAATCATGAATTGAAATCACGTTACTATGGGAAAGGTTCACAGCAATTTTGGCTTCGTCTTTGAACATCTGAACGAATTCTTCAGAGTCTGAGAATTGCGGGAGGATACGCTTAATAGCGACGAACTTCTGAACTCCACTCGCACCCATGCGTTTGGCAAGAAATACTTCTGCCATACCACCTGAAGCTAGCTTCTCTAGGAGTACGTATTTTCCGAAGTGCTCGAAGTTTGGTTTTCCCACAAATATCCTTTGTTACTAATATTTTTATCGGTTTGATGGTATGTTGGGTTGAGTTAACTATAGGGATATTTTGCATCAGATTGAGAAAATGGAATTTTCTAGACTAAGAATGTCGTGCATTATTTTGAATCAAAAGGTTTTGTTAGAGACCAAAGTCTTGAAATTTTCTGTTGAAAGGTAGATTCGATGAAATGGTTAGGTCTAACCGGCGGTATTGGTTCTGGCAAATCAACCGTAGCCGAGATTTTACATTCTAGAAACATTCCCGTTATTGATGCAGATAAGGTCACTCATCACATTATGTCCCGTGGAAATAGTGCTTATGATCCCATTATCGAACATTTCGGCACATCGATTTTAGGTTCTGACCAAGAAATAGACCGTAAGAAACTCGGTCAAATTGTGTTTTCCAATCAAGCGCAGCTCAGAAAGCTGGAGTCAATTATTCATCCAAAGGTTCGCGACGAAGTATTGAGAAGGCGAAGCGAGTTGAGTGCTAAAAACCACCAGTTCGCTGTGTACGATGTTCCACTCCTTTACGAGAAGAACATGGAATCCATGTTCGATGATGTGATCCTTGTATATTGTACCGAGGAACAACAGATTGAACGGGTGCAAAAGCGGAATAATTTAAGCAAAGAACAAGTTGAATTGAGGATCGAGCAACAACTTCCCATCGATGAAAAACGAAAGCGTGCAAATATAGTCATTGATAATACAGGAACTCTTGATGACTTAGAAATTCAGACAATAAAGTGGCTAGAGTCTTACCAGGCCCAACTGTAGCCGATTATAAGGTATCCATTAACTCCACCCAAGCCGACACGAGCTCCACTTTCGATTTTAAAAGATAATGGTGCTGCTAAAAGATCTTCCATTCCAATTGCAAAGTTAGCTCTGAAGTTATCTATATTAGAGAATGTTGCGAGCTTTTCTTCTCCAATGACAAACACAGAAGCTCCCAATTTTGCGTAGACTCGAAGTAGTGATCTATTTATGTAATACATATAATCTGCGCTTAGAGTCCCTTTGGAGTTGTCTTGTAATGCGGCAGAGAATTCAACTTCGTACTTTCTAAAAAGGTATTTTCTGTAGAAAAAGCCAAGTACAATTGGAAATTTGAAGTCGTCGTCCTCTTTGTCTATTGCTACTCCTAGATAACCTCCAAGACCTTCATTATATGGAAATGGTCGATCTGGTTGGATGTAAATAGCTTCGTTTTTTTTATTTGGCGGTTGGCCAATACTAAGACCTTTCATATCTTCAGGTTTAGCATTGTTATCGATCACTTCTGTTTTCTCAGAAGGAACGATAGCATCGGCGTCTTTAACAATATGACCCAGTGGTGCATTCGACGAAAATGCTCCAATCGGCGTTAGGACTATAGTCAAAAAAAGAAGCTTAAATCTCAACATTACTTATTAATCATACCCTGATGCAGTGTTCATTTTATAAACTTTTAGGTGCACAAGTTAAGGAGAAACTCAGCATGTATCGATCAAAGTTGATAATCGCAGTCTTTGCCCTGATGTTTGCCGCCGATTCATGGGCGCAAGAGGCACTTTCGTTCAAAATTCACCAGCCTTACCAAAGCATAAGAGCCTTGGGAATGGGTAATGCTTTTTCAGCCGTAGTAAATGACAACACCGCTATTTTCTACAATCCAGCTGCCTTAGCTAGACTTACAGAAGGTCATGTTTCGATTACAGGTATTCAGGCGCAACTTGATCCCGATATTCTCGATTTCGTAGATGAAGTGAGCTCCGCTGGTGATCAACCGGGGAACGAAGTGCAGAATATTATTGATGTGATTGAGAGCAAATATGGCGAACACTTTGGAATGCGACTTAATGCCTTTGAATGGCTTTGGGCGCGACCTGGTTGGGGTGTTGCTTTAGTTCCTTTAGATTTCTCGTTAGATATCGGACTTGATCAGGCTGTTGGTCCAGCACTTAATGTTGTAGCTTATCAAGATCTACAGGTGGCCTTTGGATACGCTAAGTCTAAAAAGATTTTTGGTGATCATCTCCTTTCATTTGGTGCCACCGCAAAGGCTGTTTATAGAGCGAATATCGATAAGCAACTGACCGCGGTTGAACTTGCTCTGGATTCTGACATCGTTAAAGAGTCTGACTTTAGAGAAGGTTTCACAGTCGATGTTGATCTCGGAGTTTTGTACACACCTAAATTTGGCGGCGAGAGTGGCTTTATGAAGTGGGTGAGCAATCGTGAACCGACATTCTCTTTTGTGGTTAGAAACGCATTGGACTACGGTTTTGGAACGAACTTCAATTTATTAAATGATGATTCAGGTGAGCCAAGTAAACTTGAAAGGCGCTTTGATGTTGGTGGAGCATTTAAACTTCCTGATTGGTGGGTTTGGAGCTCAACGCTTGCGCTTGATTTTAGAGACATTGGTCATAGCAACTATACATTTGAAAAAGGTTTCCATTTAGGAGCTGAATTTAAATGGAAGGTTGCCAGCTGGTTCCAAGGGGCTTGGAGAGTTGGTCTCCAGCAAGCGTTCGATTTAGCTTATTGGACTGCTGGATTCACCGGTCAATTTGCAATATTTAGATTAGATTTAGCGACATTTGCTGAAGAAGTTGGAACGAGTAATGAGCCAAAGGATTCTCGTCGCTATATGCTTAAGATGTCTGTGGATTGGTAGCCAGTAGAGACAGGCTTTTATTCGCAAGAATCTTCGGGGGTGCTGAAAACAGCATCCCTTAATTTTTTGAACTCTTCCAAATCGGCATCGTTGCAAAACTTCACTTCAATCTGACACCCATTTGTTCCATTGATATTTAGATTAAAAAATTGCTGGACTTCAGCCTCTAAATTAAAGACGACATCACCATACTTATATTCCATAGTACACATAACATCTTGGCCGTCTTTTCTCTCTGTACGATTGATGCAGATTTCAGTCTGTTCGGAGAAATCAATAAGATCTTGTTTTAAAGAGTCTTCAAGACAGACTTTGATTTTTGAGCCGTCTTTAAAAAGAGACATATCACCTGAATCGAGATCCATTCTGTATTCATTGATTTGTCCATTCCACGCTCCAGACGCCGATGACTCTGGGAACTCATAGAGATTGAGGGCGATGACATTATCTCCAAGAGTGACCACCGATTGTGTCGTGATGGTCTCTTGATCTTCGGATACAACCTCGCAATTTTGGAAGGCCAGCATCACAATAAATGTCGAAAGTATGATTACTATCTTATTCGTCAAATCGTCCTCAATTCTTCTAGATATTAAAAAGCAAGAGCTGTGCCTCTTAGGAGTCTCAAAATGAGTAAATTAGCCAAGTGATTACAGGCGTTTATCGATGAGTGTCCGATTTGAAATGTCGATTTTTTTGATACTGTCTATTTGCTTGAAATCTAGAAGGTGGACTCATCAACAGTAGGGGAGGGTAACCACTGGTTACTTTGCAACTCCTGAGTCACAAATCACGGCTGGTTACAAAAATAAATTGTTACTCCTTTGTTCTAAGATCCTCGCAAATTCCTTTTGAGAGCGGTCTTTGCCTTGCTTTAGGCACAGTCATGAAAATTTTAAGTCTTATTGTAGCTTTGGTGTTAGCTTTACCTGCTGTCGCTGAGCTCGAAACAGAAACTAAAACTGAGACTTGGTTAATGAGTGGGCTTACGAGCATCCACTATCAAGAATCAAAGTTTGAGAGTGTACGACATCTCAAGCTAAGCTCTAGAGAAGAATGTGTTTCTGCCGCTAGAACGGATGAAAATCAACAAAAGCAGCAAATGCTTTTTAGATGTGGCCATGATCTATCTTGTGAATCGGTCACAATAT
>CAZFYV010000268.1:0-5550 GCA_964523195.1 uncultured Pseudobdellovibrionaceae bacterium | reverse complement strand
CTGATCAAAAATAGTTTAATTTGTTTTTTCATAATAGTTTCCTTTTGATAATGATTAGTCGACTCGTTTACCCAGATTTATCCACTGACCAATGTCATTAACGACATACATATAGTCGACATTAGAAGCTCCATTGTTGCCTACAGCGCCAGACCAATTTGTACCATTGTAGTAGTATGTGTAGACAAAATCGTCGCCATTGTATCCACAGTAGCGATGGTATTCTAAAGCTCTATTGAAGCATCTTTTAGGACTGATCTTTGCTAAACCGTCTGAATCGGTAAACAGAGTCTTTTGGGGGATTGGCCCATTCACACATGGTTGATTAGCTGATATATAAACATGACAGCTTGATGCTTGAGCTAGATTGAACGTTAGACTCAACGCGATTAAAATTGAAAAGTTAAAAATATATTTCATTCCATACCTCCAAACTAATTTACTTAAGAATAGAGCTAATACTGAGAGTTCTGACTTAGATTTTTGGATACAAGGAAGTCTCTGTTTTTATTGAGACTTTTAGTTCCTTGACGAGTTTTTTGAAATAGAGTCAGATAGAAAAGCAATGGGAGCTGTATATGGAAAAAACCTTTAGAATTGCTTTAACGGGTGGGCCAGGAGCGGGAAAAACTACTGCTGCTGCTCTGCTAAGGAGAGAGATCGGGCAAAAAATAGTTATAGTTCCTGAGGCAGCTTCTTTACTTTTCAATGGTGGATTTCCAAGATTCCAAACTGAGTTTGCTGTAAGTTCTACTCAAAAGGCAATTTATCATGTTCAGAAGAATTTAGAGAATGTTCACGCGGCTCACTATCCTCGCCGAGTACTACTTTGTGACCGAGGTACATTGGATAGTGCGGTTTATTGGCCAAAAGGTGAGGAAGACTTTTACAAGGTATTGGATACAAGTTTTGAAGATGAGTCTCAGAGGTATGATGCCGTAGTCTTTTTTGAAACAGCTGCGGCAGGGAAACTTGAGATAATAGAGGGGGGGAACCCTGCTCGTAAAGAGGGACTCGATGAGGCTTTAGAGTTGGATACTAAGCTCAAGGCCGTATGGAGTCTTCATCCCAATTTTCATTTCATAAAACATGAAACATCGTTTATGAAAAAAATCAATAATGCTCACGCTTGTATTCTTGATTTGATTAAAAAGTTTTCTGAGTAAGAATACTTTTGCTTTGTTCTTTTGAGATACCTCTCTAGCTTGTATCAATTTGAAATTTAATTCCAATTTTTCATTTTATTTTCCCTGGAACGTTCTTTTTCGAGCATTCAAAGTAAAATCAGACAAGTAATACTGTGGTTTTGTATTACTATTTTAATTGTTTGGTACTTTTAGGGGTGAATTATGAACCAATCTCAGGTTAGAGAGTTGATTTTAGAAAAACTTAGACCATGTCAAACCGAAGATGATTTTGCAAAAGTCATTTATGATGATTTAGGTCTAGAATTCATGGATCGTCACGATTTAGAAGATGATGAAATGATTTTAGATATTGCTTCAAAATTAATGGAAAAACATGGCCCAGAATTTGAGACGAATGTTTACGCCAAACTCGATGAGCTTAATGGATTCTAGTTTATTTTAATTCGCCAGTATTTCGGATCTCTGTGCCGTTTTTTAACCTGTCTAGGGCGACTTGGGTCTCCTTTTAATAGTAAGTCTTCACCATTATATTTTGCACCGACAATCATTCCCGAGACGTATTCAAATGAAGCTAAGTCCTCACCATTTGGAAATTCATCAGAATAGATTCTAATATGACTTTTTTTAGGTCTACTAGAGTCTCCTCCAAAAGCATAACTGTAGTTTCCAGTATAATAACTCAGGATATGAGTGTCGTTTTTGCCGAGCTCGAAAAACCTAAAAGATTCGTAGTATTGATATCCATAACGGATTTTATTTGAAAGCTCTTGAACTTCTTTTGAGACTAAATTGATTTGTAAAAGACTGATGCCCTGTTGGTCATGTTTATAGCAAAGTACAAAAAGTAATCTCTGGTCAAAAAGGTAACCCTCTGTTGTTCGGTTAAACTTTTCATCTTTCGAGAAATCAAAAAATTGCTCGCCCTTAGTACCAACAATTTCGACTTCGTCTCCTTTAGAATTGGTAAACGTCTTTGTTTCAGAGACTTTATTTAAAATGTATATGCCTTTATTTTCGATGACAAAGCCAGCGGATTCTTTATAAGGAGATACTATAACGGTTACCGCACTACTTAGCTCATCATCAGACATAGGGTAGCCAGGGTAGACTTCTCCATCTTCATTAATCATCATAGCCTTCGAAGCAATCTCGGGTTTTGATTCGAAGTTAACTGGTTTTGGAAAATCATCGATATCGATTTTTATCTGTTCAATTTGAACCCCAGTTTTTTTGATTTTAAAGGGTTCTTGTTTTTCCACCTCTTTGTCAGTGATCTGGGCGATAAAGATCATATTCCAGAAGATCCAACAAAAATATGCGACGGTGCAGAAAGCCCCAATACCCAGCATGATGCCAATGGCGATAAGTACAGTTTTCATGTCTATTAGAGTGCCATAAGGAACCAACTAATAAAAGGACCTTCTGGTCCTTGCCAACTCAGAAAAGTTCAATAAACTAGTTTAGGTGATTTGCTAAAATTCTATTGGAGGCACAATGAGTGACGCTGTTCCTTTTACTCAACTTGGACAAAAGCTAAAATCAGTATCCATGATTACCACTGGTAAAATGGAATCGAATATGAAACTGGAGCTGGAATCTCTCATTGTTTCTGGTGAGATTAATGGAAATCAAGGTGAAACCGCTGCTAGCCCTAAAGGTGTATATAACTTGCTGGAGTATATCGATTCCTTAGAGTTAAAGGAAACTGAGGTTCCTCCAGGAAAACCGCCAAGAGGACAAACCAAATTTGTCCTGGTCTATCAAGATGGACGGGAGCTGATACTCGGTATGAATCTCAATGAAGAAGGTCTCAAATACCTTGAATTAGACCCTGCTGAGTTTATGCAACTTCGAGAACGCTGGATGAGCATGTAATCAGCTTATTTCTGGTGAAATTACTACATTCCGTAGGAATATGTTAGCCAACTTTTCATAGTTTGATAGGGTCCGAAGCCTGCGAGTTTTAAGCTCATTTTGAGGTGGGGCCTTTTGAGACAGATATATCTCTTTTTCTTAATCTTTCTTATTCAAAGCTTTTGTTTTGATTCCAATGCTTACAAGGTTAATTGGGAGCTTGTCTCTAATCGAATTAGGACTCATCTATCCAAGCCAGAGATTGATGTTAAGAATGCTCGCATCGAGATCTATAATTTTGAAAGTCGTTTGGTTTATCAACTAGAGATCGGAAGCTTTAGTCGGGACAACCGAATTCCAATAATGTCCGGCTCTAAGTGGTTAACTGGGGCAATCGTAATGTCTCTAGTTGAAGATGGTCTTTTGGATCTAGATGCGCCTGTAACGAAGTATATTGACCAGAATTGGATTGAGCTAGATCTAGATTTTCAAAAAACTATGATTAATGTCATGTTAACTAGGGTCACAGTAAGACAGCTATTAGCTTTAACAGCAGCCTTCCCTGATCATCATGATTGTATCTCATCAGCAAAAATGAATATGAATCAATGTAGTGGAAGAATACTGGAGTCAATGCTTTCAGATGAACGGTCCTATCGGAGAGAGATCAGCTTTTCCTATGGAGACACCTATTATACTTTGTTAGGAAGTATAATTGAAAGGCTGACAGGTAAATCCTTTCCGCAGGTTTTTGAAGAAAGGATTGGGCGACCACTTGGCATTAGTTTGGTGAATTTCTACGCGAAACCGAGAAAAAAGGCTGGTCAGGCAAATCCTCGTCCAGCAGCAGGAGCATTGATGTCGGTTTCTGAGTATGAGAGATTTATGAGAATGCTCTCAAATAAAGGACGCTATCTAGATAAAAGAATCCTGAAGCGAGAGTCTATTAAGTCTATTTCCGCTGACCAAGTAAGCTATATCCGAAGGCAGCAAGGAAACTTTGTAGTATATGGAAAGCCAAAAGGTTTTAGAACCTATGGTTTTGGAAACTTCGTCAGTTGCCTTGATTCCTTTTGCAGAAAGCGTGTTAATTCTAGTCCCGGCTTAAATGGTTTTACTCCATTTATGGATTTTGACAGGGGATACTACGCTATTATTGGAGTTTTTAAGAACGATCCGCAAATGTCAGCGAAAATGAGGCCTCTCCAAGAAGAGCTCATGCGATATCTTTCGAATTCTTCAAAATTTTAGGCCTAGATTTCTTCATTGGAGTCAAAAACGAGCAAAGGTTCAAGAGTTTGCTCTTTGGTTTCCATTAGTTCGCCCAGTGTATCTAATTGTGAAGATATAATTTGGAGATTTTCCAGCCCAGTTTCGATTTGAAGAAAAGCAGGTTTCTGATCGACGAGTAAAGGTATTGCTGGCTCGGCTGGTGTGTTCCCTTTTAGCTTTTCATACATTGTTGATACCGCATCAACCATGGATTTTAACCGATGTACAAGGCGTTGGTGACTTTCTAAATAGGAAAGAATGTTGTTCAATGTTGCTCTCTCAGTAGCACTAAGTTTTCTGGATGTTGCGCTAGATTTAGCTAACTCCAAGACTCTGTAAATTATTTTACTTGAAGATAACCACGGGTGAGGAGCCTGATGTAGCGTATCTGAAATGTAATCTGACATTTTCAATTGAAACTCATAGAGTCTTTTGAGTAGAACTTCCGAGTTCACAGTTGTTTCGGTTTCGAGGTTGTTAATTTCACTGATTATTTCTTCTAGGTCTTCAACAGTTGTTGTTCTTTGAGAGAGATCTCTCTGAAGGGATTCCAAGTAAGACAGAGTTTCATTGATATTTTTCTTTACTCGGTTGCGAGCTAATCGCCTCTGGCGGATTTCTCCAATTTTCACAAGTGGTGTATGAACAAAAGCACGGGCTACTTTGGCGACACTCCAAATGGCCATTGGGATTGAGATTCCTATTGAAAGTACACCAAACCCTATCCAAGACCTTAGATTTTGCTCCTCTGCCGACATTTCTTGAAACGAAGGATTTAGTTCGGGAATTATAACGAATGCTCCTAGGGCAAAGAGAGCAAGGGAGCCTATGGCACTTGGGTCTAAGTGTGAAATCCCCTCTGCAGCCAATTGGTTAACGTTGTCATCAAAGGCAATGACTCGGTTTTTGTGCCTAAGGTGTTTTCCATAGGCCTCCAAGAACATGATCAAAGCTGGTTGATCAATTTCAAAAAAGTTGATCATTTGAGATAGTTTTTTTGCTTCTATTTCACTGAGTTTGAACTCCGACTGCAGCTCCAGAATGGATTTATTTCTGTAGCTAGCGATAAATTTCTCAGTTGAAGTAGAAACTGCATTGACGAGTTCTGTATTACTTTGGGTAAAGCCTTTGTATAGACTTCTCCAGTTCAATGGATCGGCCAAACCTGACTCCGAAAATTCATGGGTAGTCGCACTTAATAAATGTTTAAAGCTTGCGTTCATAAATTTTGAAACTGTCCGCAGTTGTGGCATACTCAGAGGCTCAATTTGCGTAG
>CAZFYV010000267.1:0-5571 GCA_964523195.1 uncultured Pseudobdellovibrionaceae bacterium | reverse complement strand
AATCTTTTATACAACTGGATTGAAGGTTACAGAATTCGTCCAAGGCCCTGTGAAGTTCGTTAATAACTGAGGGCTCACTAAAACCTTATCACCCGAAAAATTGCATAGAATGGAATATACGCTTAATATAGGTTCATACCTAGGAGTGTGTATGGACCATATGGCACAGTTTCGAAAAGCCCTCGGATTTTTTGAAAGCAAAGATTACGAAAATGCTGTTAAAGAATTCACCGCTTTTGTGGCTTATATGGAAAGTATTCAATGTACTGAATACGAAGAGTACGCTCATGGAATACGATATATGCTGGATGCTCTTTATCATATCTATCAAGAACATAAAAAAGAAGAGGATATCAATCAGGTCAAAGATCTGATGGAAAAACTTCTCCTGCGTGCCGAGGAGTTTTGTGAAGACGGTGGCCTTATGCAAGCTGCAGTTCGAAACCTAACCTATGATACTGAAAACTATATGGGAGTGCTTTCAAACTTCTTCACTAGAGAAGAAGCAATCAAAGTCGCAGACCGAGCCATTTATTTGCTGCGAGAAAAGAACCATGGCCCTGGTGCTCCTGTAGAGGAAGGCTTATTAAAACTACTGACACTAAAAGCAGAGCTTATTGCCAGCACTCAAAACAGGGAAGAAGCTGAAAAAATTCTTGTTGAAGCACATAAAGTTGTCGACACATGCGATTGGGCTTCAGATGAAGATAAAGCTGAATCCAAAAAACACATTGATGAAAGCAAGAAGAACTGGCCATCCAACTGAGTTTAAAAAACAAACTCGGCGAGCCTTGGAAACGTATCTTCGAATGATTCATTTCTCTTTTTATCTAGTATCCTTGTATATGAAACAAACTGCGGTAGTAAATGCTCGATAGGGATAACTTGTTCGATATACTTTGCTAGCCCCTCCCAATCATTAATCCCATAGGTTTCATAATCTTTGCAACTACGAAGCTCAGCTACGGCTAGCTCGCGAAGACTTTTGGGAGCTACTCCAAATGATAGAAAGTTAGGAATCTCAAGAGGGTTCCAGTTCAATCGACATTGTTTTGAAAAGGTCATACTTTGACCAAATTCCTTTTCAAGTTCGCTATACCAAGAAAAAAGGCTCTTAAAACTCAACATATTTGAAAGCTGTGCAGTAAAGTTAATTGAAACTCGATCCTTACCTAATCTAAAACCTTTTGTTTCCAAAAAGCTCTTCAAATTTGCTTCGATTCGCTTCCATTTCAAAGGATGACGTAGATACTCTCCATCTTTTCCTACACCATCGATACTAAATATAATCAAAGAAGATTTGAAGTGTTCAAGGTATCCTGTCCACTTCTCATTAAACTCACTTCCATTTGTTACGATTTTCAAATTAATATCTTTTGCTCTGTCATCTTCAATAGCCTTGAGAATCAGTTTCTCTACTTGCTTAATAAGAGTTGGTTCCCCTCCGTAGAAACTCATTCTTCTTAAGTCAGGACTTAACATGTCGAGATCGATTGGAATTTCAGTCCCCCAGTCGTTTCCCCCACGACTTTGATGATCCTCTACATCTTCTTCCATCCATTTTTTTATTTCAGGATCCCACGCCTCTCGATCGCTTTCCTTAATGAGGCTCTTTCTTTCCATATACAATGGATGACTCAAAAAACTAGAGCAAGATCTGCAGCGAGCATTACAGATATTTCCCAATCTTAAATCTAAATCCAGCGGTGAGAAATCAATATGACCGTCCATTTTATCCATGTACTTAGCTAGCTTTTCGCGTAGCTCTGTATTGTCCGAAGTTCCATAGTTCAGAGATTCATAGGCTTGAACGCGATGAGATTTTTTTCCGACTGCTTCAAGGTCAAAACAACTACTGCATTCTTTGGGTTTCTCACCTTTCAAAAAAGCTACTCTGAGCTTTTTAGCGTGCTCGGAATTCCAAACTTCCTGGAAAGAGTTCTTCGACAAATTAAACAACTCGCCATCACTATCTCGGTAATACCCTTCCGACTTGATCCTACAACAAGGGCGAAGCTCCCCTGAAGGCTTTGTCGAAAGCGATATAAATGGAGCTAAACAAAATGATTCTGGCAGTTTTTTGCTCATGATTAATTTTATTGTTAGCTTCAAGCCAGGGTCAAGAAAGGCGGTCTAATTCGAGAATTTCAGAGAAAATTATGAATAAAAAACCCGGCCAGACCTTGAGGGAGCTGACCGGGGCTAAGTGTGGTTAGAGAATATCAGCAAGATGATCAGGCTATTTCTCTGGATGAGAAAAATAGTTTTTGGCTTTCTGGCTTGTTTGCAGGTTGTCTTTTGACAATTGCAGCAATTGACGAGAAGTCCGGCATCCTGTGGCTAGGTAACAGAATCACTTCGAAGCCTTGGTCGAGAACTATTTCTGCCAAGTCATCAAGTAGATCATCATCAAGAGCATTTTGCTGAGAAGAATGAATTGAGAGTCCGCCAGTATTTCGACATAGGACTCCCCAAATGTAGTGATCCTCAGCAATATAGAGCCGCTTTACTGTTCCTTTAACCGCCTCTTCGGCTATCTCGCTCAGAGAAAAACTAACATCACCGGCAATTCTGGCTCTATTGAATTGCTTCAAACTTTTGGCAATCTTCCGCCCGGAAATCTCGTGAAGTAGTTTAACGAGTGCTGAATGAAGGTATCGCTCATCACTTGTGCTAAAGGGACCTCTTAAATACTCTTTTACCACCACTGGATATCGGCTTTTAAACCAGAAACAACTTACGGTTTCTGATCTTCCCGCCAAGACCAGAGGCTTAGAATCATCTGATATCAGTTCCGACATCCAATCATCGAGCCAATCTATAGATGCGTATTTAAACTGCATATCCTGCAACTTATCATCACCCGTCTCTTTAAAGAAACTTGGCCCCAATGGAAGAACTCCAATCAGTTCAATTTTTTTTAAGTTAGCTTCATATAATCTAGCTTCACTATTTGTTATTGATAAAAGGTAACAATCCTTGTCAGACTGAGCCCACTTTAAAACAGGCTTTATGTGAAAGCTATCTGACACAACTGTAAGACTCGGTAGCTTAACAGGCATCTTTTTCAACCGAAAACTATTTTGAGTTCTAAACAAAGCCCAACATCCATTACCCTTTTTCTCAATTAAACCATGATCATTTCTTAATCTTCGTACTGGTCGAAGAAAGGAATCGGTAAACTCTTGATCATAATCATTGAGTAACAAGCGCTCTGCCTTATCGATCATGCTATCGAGTTGATTAAACATACTCTCTTTACCATTAACTTCTGGCAGATAAGCCGTTAAATGAACACCCTTATGACCCTTAAATACGTCTGGTAACAATCGTTTCTTGTCTCTATTCATTTGTCAGCCTCCCTTCAAAGTTGAAAAGTAACGTTCTTTAAAAAGAGTAAACAAAATTAGAGCATAATAAAAATATATTAAAATGAGGATTTAATTCGTTTAAAACGAACCATTAATCTTTGACCATATATAGGACAATTTGCATAGTTTGAGGGATTTTGATAACTTTGATTCATTAACACAAAGGTATGGTCTGGTTCATTTATGTCGGATAATAAAACAGATAAACTAATTCCTCAGAAGGTACGGGGACGCTCATTTGATCCTGATAAGACCATCATTGATTGGTATATCGATCGCAGGTGTAATTTCCATTGCTCCTATTGTAATCCGGCAATCCATGACAATTGGAGCGAGCATAACGACTTAGAAACCCTAAAGTCCTACGCACTAAAAATATGCAAAAGTGTGAATACAAAAGATATTATGTTCAATCTGGTAGGTGGAGAGCCCTTAATAAATCCCAATATTCTTGGGTTACTCGAATATTTATATGAACTAAAGAAAAACCGATCTTCAGGTGATATTAAGATTTTTACCGTCACTAATTTATCCTTACCAGAAAAGAAACTTCTGGGATTGATCGAATACTTTGATTCAATAGTTGCTAGCCTTCATTTTCAATTTATATATAAAGCACCCGAAAAGTACCTAAAAAAGATTCTGGCAGTTTATGACCACATTGAATCTTCAAACAAAGATACTTATTTTCGAGTTAGATTTATGCTCGCCCCCCATGTCATCGGTAGAGTTCAGGATTTTGAAAAGCTCTTAAAGAAAAATCTTAATGGTCGAAATCTAAAAATTGACTACCGACGAGTCAAGATGTCACGAACGGCTGACCTTAAACGATTTAAAACTCAAGACGAATCAGATAAAGCGCTTTGGCATTGGAAAAAAGACATCACCGATGAACAGATCGAACAATACAGACTCAGTGAAATTGAGGCGCGAAAGCAGGAGCAAAAAACCATTGGACGAGATCCTCAAGATGATCACTACAACGAGGACGAGCATAAATACATTCAAAGTCGAATGCCGGAAGCCATGAAGTCGATCATCTTCACTGACCAACATCAAGAGTTCCATAGATATTCATCTGCTGAAATGACTTATAACCGAGTTAATGAATTCAAAGGCTATTTGTGTTCAGCGGGAACTAGATATGGAAAACTTGATCACCTAGGCAGGCTTTTTAGGAGTAACTGTATGCATGCAAACGAATTTATCGATCTCAATACTTGTGAAGATCATTTTGATTTTCATACTCAACCAGTGGTTTGCGAAATGACCAAATGCCAAGATCTACTTGATTTAACACAACCAAAAATCCATCCCTCCCTTGAGCCTCAAGAATTAGAGGATTTAATCTCAAGTACAGATTTCAAATAGGTATTTACCCCACTAAACTCAAATTAAATCATTATAAGACACCTGTCGAAATCTCAGACAGAGCTTGCTACTGTTTTAACAAATATCCTATGAATCTGTCTTAAGCTCTACTCTGAGCATTTTTTAATTACTGCTAAAATTAGTCCTAGGAGGACAAAATGGCAGCATTTGCTTTAAGACGAATTGCAGACCATGTACCAACATGGCTTATGAAGGAACTAGGAAATCTTTGGTCCCCTTATCTAGGAGCAGGAATCAAGGTACTTGAGGTTTCAGCAAATTATCGATTTCTAAAGGTGGCGTTAAAAAGACGTTGGTACAATTTAAACTATGTGGGCACCCACTTTGGTGGCTCTATTTATGCGATGGTTGACCCCTTTTATATGCTCATGTTGATGCAAAACTTAGGCAAAGACTATATCGTCTGGGATCGAGCAGCAGTTATAAACTTTCTCAAGCCAGGAAGAAGTGATTTGTACGCAGAATTTGTAATTGATGAAGACCTCATTGAAGAGATCAAGGCAGAAACAGCATTAGGTGAAAAATATGTCTTCGACTTACCGGTTCAGGTCGTAGATGAAAACGGAACTCTCATCGCAGATATAGAAAAAACGATTTATGTGCGACGTAAGAAGGCAAACTAAAGAATAAAAAAAAGCTGACTCAAATGAGTCAGCTTAAATTTTTCTATCTTTAATTAATGAGATAAAAAGATTAGTGAATAACCTTTACATTCACTGCACAAGGTCCTTTTTTACCTTGTCCAACTTCAAACTCAACTTTGTCACCATCTTTTGGTTCATTACCTTGAATTTCAGAAATGTGAAAG
>CAZFYV010000266.1:0-5610 GCA_964523195.1 uncultured Pseudobdellovibrionaceae bacterium | reverse complement strand
TTTTCTAACTCATGAATCATCTTCACAAGATAATGAGAATCATAAGTGAAATCCATATCGTAAAAAGCAATCAATTCACTTATGATTCACAAGATCATGAGAATCATAAGTGAAATCCATATCGTAAAAAGCAATCAATTCACCAGTGGCTTCTTTGAACCCACGCTTTAGAGCACCGCCGTAGCCCAAGCGCTTTCGACTAGCAATAATTCGCATTTCTTGTTTTTCAGAATAATCGATCAGACGCTGCAATGAGCTGTCTTCGGAATTGTCATCAACCACGATTAACTCAAAGCCAGTTACAGTCGTTTCATTAAGAATTCTTTTACTAGCTTCGAAAAAACGATCTAAAACCGCTTCAATAGCATCTTCTTCATCCAAAACAGGAATAACAACAGATAATCGCAAATCGTGCTCCTCAATAACGGACTTACATACAAATTCAGGTCTGAGTTTTAATTCATAGCAAAAAAACCCTAAATACACCAACTTGGGAGTTTTGATGCCAAGAGTTAGTCCAAGACTCATTCAAAATAATAAGCGTTCTAAAAGTCAGGCTTAAAAACTTAAGTTATTGGAATTATTGACGAACACCGGAGAGCTTAAACAGTAAATAGCGAATAAAGCCGTATAGCTCTCCCATGGAATAAGCCAAATGAGTGATAAAAAATGCCGAAATGAGACCTGGAAAAAGGACAATTTCGTTACTTCCCCCAATGGCGCGCAAACTTTGAGCGGTCACCACTGCTAGATAAACCCAAGCCAACCATAGGAACCTTACATCCGAAATCATCAATATGATCCAAGAGACAAAGGCAAAAATAAACAAAAGCGGAAGCAAAAGTCTAAACTGAAAATGGGTTGGATGCTCGTCGATGACTAAAAACTGACCCGAACCGTACTTAAAGATCTTCATAAACCACTTGAGCGGGTTAGGACTAACCTGATGAATCACAGTAGGTGAAGGCAAAAACAAAAGACTATGCCCGGCCTGCTTTAATCTAAAATTTAATTCAACATCTTCACACACTTTAGGATATCTCGAGGAAAAATTGCCAACATCAATCACTTTTTTTCTATCGTAACAAACGTTGCTAGTTGGAGTGTGATTAGTAACTAGAGTTTCTGAAACTCTTCTAATCTGATTTGAGTTCAAATGACCCATAAAAACTTTCGACATACTGTAAATACATCTAGCGAAATAGTGTTCTTCAGAATAGACCGCAGATGAACCGCAGGCTGCTAATTCCGGAAACTTTTCTTTATGATTCGAAAACTGATGGGTCAGTTCTGATATCCAAGTTGCAGAAGGAAAACAATCTCCATCGATAAATGCTACCAGGTCAGCCTTAGCCGCATTAATTATATCTGCTCGACCTGCACCGATATTGTTTTCTTTTCTTTCTATGATTCCTAAATTCAATTGAGTTTGACTTTGAAAGTCTTTAACCAATGACAATGTTGAATCCGAAGAGTCATTGTCCACAACGATCACTTCAAACGAACCCAGCCCTATGGATTGCTCTTCTAAACTCTTAAGCAACTCGAGAATTCGCTTTTCTTCGTTGTATAAAACTAATCCTACACTTACCTGAAGGTCCTGCATTTACTAAGCTTTTCCTTTTCAAAGTTATT
The DNA here is from genome assembly GCA_964523195.1 of uncultured Pseudobdellovibrionaceae bacterium. Classification (GTDB taxonomy): domain Bacteria; phylum Bdellovibrionota; class Bdellovibrionia; order Bdellovibrionales; family JAGQZY01; genus JAUHWN01. The sequence continues at coordinate 3,975 of CAZFYV010000266.1, read as the reverse complement.
CTAACATAGGCTCTATGATAAAATCATCCAATGAACTCCAAATCAGCTTCGGAACGACTTTTTGAAATAGGAGCACTCCTGCTTTTGGCTTTGGGCCTAGACTACTATTTCTCAGGAGCGATCATGGGGTTTATTTCAGACTCCGAAATATGGTCGGTGACCCTCAGTCGACTCCTCTTTGAAGGCGCAACCCAAGAGGCAGCACTCTACTACAAACCGGTATTTCATTTTGTTATTAATATGGTTGATGGCTTTACTGAGACAAACGTCGAGTACTTTATATTTACTCGATTTCTATTCGCAATTATAGGTTGTGGAACCCTCTTTTTGACCTACAAAATTGCATACCAAGTAAGTCGCTCTCGTACCTCAGCAGCGACGGCCACTTTGTTATTACTTTTTAGTACCTTGTTTATGGTTAGAGGATACCGCATTCGTTCAGATCTCTTAGCTATCTTCTGCCATCTTTTTGTCGTCTACAGACTCCTTACCTTGTACCGAAGACCACATAAACGTTACCTCGATCGAATAAGCCTGTTCGTTGTCACAGCTCTTATGTTTCTTACTACCCCTAAATCATTGTACTTTTATATTTCTCAACTCATTCTAGGGTTTTCGATTGTTCAATATCAAATCGGAGAAACTCGGAAACATATCTTTAAAACAGTTATCGTTTCGCAGGTTGGGTTTATCTCCCTTGGACTTGGAGTTCCTTTTATAGTTGAGTTCTTGTCTTATCTGATTCCTGGGATCCCATCGGCCAGCTTGATTTATTATAAGGCTTTTGATTTCTTTGCCGCATCTTTTAATCCCAATTATGGGTCTCCTGAGTATTTTTCTAAAACTGCTTTTAGCTACATTATTCTATTTGTATTACGAAATATTGCTACTGCAACTTTGATTTACCTTGGTTTTTTCTTTTTATTGCTAAAACTTGTCTTTAAAAAGAAATCTATTAAGCCAAATTCACAGAAACAGGCTTTCGGCTACTACGCAGCATTTATATTTTTATTTCTTATAATTCATAACGATCGCCTCCCCTTCTTCGTCGCCTCTATGTTGCCACCACTCATAATTTTGGGAACTCTTGCCATTAATGATATTTCTAAAATCTGTTCCTCTTTTATAAAAAAGGCGCCGACAAAATCGTATTTTGCATTCCGCTTCACACTCTCAATCGTCTTTATTTTTCTTGCTGCCAGTCAATCGATTGAATACGTAAGAAATTTTGCTCTCCAAAACAGATCTGTAAAACAAACCATAGCCATGAAGTATATGGAGAACTATTTCACCCAGACAAACAACCCCAGTTATTACGATGTGATTGGAACTCTTCCAAAGAGAAATACGGTCTATGCATTCGCCGGACCTGGTGAAATCAAAAACATACGAACTGTAAAAACAACTCTCAACAAACAAGATCCAAAAGTCATCATGTATTCTAACAAAATGTACTTGATTGAACCCTTTCTCACTGATCGACTTATCGAGTACCGAGCCCCCGTAGGCTTTGGAATATTTGCGCCGACAGTGAGATACGAAAAAGAGCTAAACAATAACCTGTTTCCAAATGTTTCTACATACAAGGGTCAGGTTTATCGCGAATTCCCCGTGGCACTTCTTTCTTATATCCTCGAGGTGAATCAACCAGAACTCTTTTCAGATCAAAGATTTCTAACTATTTTTAAATCAGAGAGAGCCCACCATCCTTCAGTAGAAATTGAAGATCCCATTTTCGTTAAGTGGAGAGATGGTCATATTAGCTACTACAACCACAAAATTCCTTTTAAATACTTCGAAGAAAATGCGGAGACTTTTCTCATTTTGGATCGTTTTAACACCCATTTTTTCACGCTCTACCCTTTGGTCCGCTTACCTTTTGCCCAGAATGATTTCTATATGAAAATCTTTAAATTCGATGTGAATTATTGATGTTTCATAAAAGTACATTACAGCCCCCTAAAAGGATTCTTTTAAGCAAAGTTTTCAGTGATTAGGTATACTTATAAGGTACTTGGAGAACTGTATGTTGAATGCGAAGACGAGACGGAACGTCCGCCTGGTAGTGGAGGCGGGTTATTCCATAGTGGAAGTTGTTGTTGCCATGGGTATTTTAGCGGTGTCAGCCGTTGGAGTTGTCTACCTCCTATCTCAATCGACACAATCTGCAATTAATAATCAAGCAAAACTAGGATCAAGCAATGCATGTATTAACCATGCAAACACTTTGTTATCTCGATTAAAAGATCAAGGTTTAAGCTTAGCGGCTGCCAGTTATTTACCTACCGGCGGAGCTGCAGCGGGCTCGAGAAATCCGCAAGACGATGTTGGTTGTCCAAATGGTGTCGCCTGTCCAGGAAACGATGATATTGCAACCGCTGACCGCTGGGGTGGGGCTGCAACAGATGATATTTTAGGTGTTGGAAACCAGCCCGCAGCAAGACCAGCAAGATTAATTGTGGGTATTATGAACGACCTTCAAGCCATTTATAACAGCGATACTGCCACATTTTGTACTGGAGCTGGTGGAGACTACAACGGAGTCTTAGCAGCGGCAGCACCTCAAAGCACAGAATTAAATATCAATGGCGCTACCCTTCAAGTTCAACCTTACAATATTGACTCTTTGGTACTTGCCGGTTGCCCTGCAAATTTATTTATAGCACCACCTTCGGCTCAAGCTGCTCCCGCTGCACAAAATCAAATGGTGACTGCCGGTGGAGCTGTTAACAACTTAGGTTTCTTGACCACAATTTCTGTGGCCTATACCGATCGAGACGGAAATAATAAATCTTGTTTTGTACAGCAACGCTTTCAGTACGAAAGAGAACCAGATGCCTTTCCAAAAATGAGCGGTGTGATTAACTCTACTCTTGCCAACGCCGATGTTGGCGGACCACAGGGATATACCTGTAGTAGACCATCTCCGACTTGGGGTGGAGGTATGCAAGTCTCACAGACCATTGCTCTTGCAAAAGAAGGGTCCATTGTTCTTTGCAGAAACAGGTCAAGGCGTCGTGGAGTCGCGCCTGTACAAGGTAGTCGTAACGTGGTTCTCAATTTACGAGGTTATTGGTTTGATCGCTACGACAGAGATACAGCCGCTCAACCTGCGGGTGCTGCAGATGTGGTTTCAACTGAAGATGCTTATTATATCGCTGGTATGACCAGCGGAACCATGGGCATTACTGCTGCCTCTAGAGTTTATTGTGATCCCTATTTTGGTTGTCAGCATACATTTATTGCTCCTTCCACAGGTGGTCTTGCCACCGGAGCAACACCAGGAACAGTCAAAACCCAAGCCGATTATCCGGTGGGTGCGGTTCCTGAAGACCCTTTTAATGTAGCTGGTGTGGCACCTTGGGTTCCATGTGATACCATCGCTGATTTACAATCCCAGGCCACTGCTGGAGGAAACGCCTGTGGAGCTGCTGCGGATTCGGATGTTTCTTTTGCATTTGATGCAGCCAATAGAACTGTTCAGCTTGATGTCACGATCAACAACCCTGGTAATGTCTACGGTTGTGATATTGCGATCGATATCGTTGAAGTCGATGCGGCCTACAACATATCTGCTGACCATGTTGGTGGTATGGACTTTTACACCGTGGAAGATTACTTAGAGCAACCGTCAAGTGGTATGGCCATTTGTCACAACAATACTGGTGGGGCTCTAGCTGGTGGTGGAGCCTTAGTTCCAGCCAATCAATATTATTTCTTTTGTGGTACTGGCTGTCCTGGTGCCGGAGATACTTGGTAGTCTCTGTACTTCCCTGATTTAATCGATCCGACCTAAGACTCTTTTAGAGTCTTAGCTTACGCCTTATTTTTCCTAACATGGGCGGAATGGTTTCGTTAAACTCCGGTATCTTTAGAAAATGAGAACTTACAAAATAAAGAACCGCACAAAGTCCGATAGTTATAAACAAACTTATGGCTTTTAAGGCTCGACCACCTAAACTCTCTGCACCTTCA
>CAZFYV010000265.1:0-5616 GCA_964523195.1 uncultured Pseudobdellovibrionaceae bacterium | reverse complement strand
ATGAAAATTCCATAGAAGGTGAGAGCTACCGGGAGCTTGTTCAGGATTATGAAAAGGTCATGAAGATTGATGATGCTGCGTTAATGACGAGTTTCGAAGATGTGGCTCGATTAATTATTAGTATCGAGCGCTTTGTCCTAACCTACCCAGATTACGAGATCCAGGCCAATACCGAAAAAGTGATCTTTATGAGACAAGTGTTATCGGGCTTTTTAGATAACTCACCATGCATGGATAGTAAAAGCTATAAGCTCAAGAAAAGTTGCAAAACCGCGATGGATATGATTGTAAGTCTCGAAGATGAGATTCCAAGTCAAAAAGTGTTTGAGCCTATTATGAAACTCGCCACATCAAAAAAGAAGTCAAAACGGAAAAAAGCCTATCAGCAACTTCAAAAGATCGCCAAGGGTGAATAGTGGATCTACTCACTTGCCTTTTTCTTTTGATATCTACGGTTTCGCTTTTTATTGTAGTCATCAAACTCTTTCTTTTTTGCTTTAATTTTTTCTGGAGAAACTTCTTTTCCCTCGTAGAAAAATCTCTGACCATCTGAACCATCATAGCCAAGACTCTTTGGATGAACTTTAAATGATTCTGAATTTACATCTTTGAGTTCAATAATATCAAAGTTTAAACCGGCGATGGTGTAGCGCTCTTGTTTCTTCGTATAGTAATCAAAGTAAAATATTCTTTTGCCAGTTCTAAAATAGGGGCTCGCATATTTCGTGGTATCAATTTTTTCGATTGTATCCGGATCTAAGCCTTCGAATTTACTATAGGCTTTGATTTGCTCATTGTAGATATAAATATGACTCTTATCCCTTAGGAGTCGGTAGTCCTTTGAGAATCTAGTAGATTCTGGATCACCTGAGAATGGAATCTCATGAACATCTGCTATGAGGGGAAGATCATAGTCTTTAAATTCGTATTCGATGAGTTTTCCTCTGGCTATGCCAAGTGCGTTCGAACCACCGCAGTTTATCCAGCGGAAGTTGTCTAGGTAATCTAATTTTTTAGGTCCAATGTATATGCCGTTTTGATCTCTAAAGCAAAGGGCTCTCTCATTGAAAAACTCTAGAGAATTGAAATCGATGTTTGGAAGCACATTTCCTCTTCTAAACTCCCAATGGTAAGAGAAATAAAGATTTGATTTATCGCGAGCCAGGTTATTTGAAAATACTCGAAAGGTGTTGGGGTCGGCATTGTGGAACTTTTGCCCACGAAGGTAGAGGTGGTCTTTATCTCTCCAGAAGTAATTTCTTCGAGCTTCCTTTGTTTCTAGTTGTTTAAAGGTATTAGGGTCTGCCTTTTTGACAGGGTAAGTTTTAAAGAACACTCCATGATCCAAAATTTCATATCCAGTAATTTTCCAGCCATTGTATCGAAAGTACTGCTGTCGATATGAGCCAAAAATGTTGTGGTTTGTGAAGATAACAAGACCTATGGTTGTTGCTGAAATTACTCCGAACAAAATCTTTCTAGAAATAATGCTGGCAATAAGGGCTATAGCCATAGGAAAGAGAGGATAATTATAAAAGATGAACTCTGTAATCACTCCGTTTTGATCCAAGGAGGTTGGTCTTTCCGAAATTAAGCGAATAAGGCAGAGTATTATCCAAGGAGGCAAAGTAAAGGTAAAGGCCAGGATCCATAGAACTTTGTATTTATTTGATTTTGACGACATAAACCAATTATAATTTATATCTCTTTGTGAGCAATTGCTAAAAGTATCTGTTTTCAGTTTTATAGGAGATTAATGGATTCGTTAACTCAACTCACCTTAGGTGTGGCGGTAGCTGAAGCCACTATCGGTAAGAAGGTTGGAAGAAAGGCCTCTTTATGGGGAGCTGTTTTAGGAACATTTCCTGATTTGGATGTTTTTATTCCCATGGGTCACGCCGTAGATAATTTTACCTACCACAGGTCTTTTAGCCATTCGTTGATAATTCTCTCAATAATTGCACCATTTTTTGTATGGTTGATTCGAAAAATTCATCCCAATGACAGTGTTTCATGGAAGAACTGGTTTGCGACAGTATACTTAGTACTTATAACTCATCCAATTCTAGATTCGTTTACTGTTTATGGAACACAACTATTTTGGCCTATAACTGAATATCCAGTTTCTATTGGATCTGTATTTATAATCGATCCCGCCTATACTCTCCCTTTATTGCTCGGTGTTTTTTTGTATGTCGTGTTTAGTCAGAAAAAGTGGGCCTATTATGCAAACTTGATAGGTATTGGAGTAACTTCTGTTTATCTTATATGGAGCTTTGTGGTTCAACAGCAATTTCATATAAAAGCTAAAATTCAGTTTCTAAAAAATAACACTGAATTTGATCGTATATTGGTTCAACCAACGCCCATTAATACTCTTCTTTGGAGAATCGTTGCTACTAATGATGAAGGATATCTTGTTGGTTATAGGTCTGTTTTTGATGAACCAGGTGACATAGTTTTTCGACAGTATGATAGTGATGAGAGCCTTCTAGAGAAGATCGAAGAGCATCCTCCGGTTAAAAGACTGAAATGGTTTACCCATGGGTTTTACCGAGTTTTTGAGCGAGATGGAAAAATTGTAATTTCAGATCTACGAATGGGTTTAGAGCCAGATGGATATGTCTTTCAATTTGCTGTAGGCGAGAGAGCACCAGATGGAATACAGGCCATTACTCCCGAACGAGTTGAAGCACCACGGAGTTTTGATCAAGCAGGAAAGTTATTTAAACGGATTGTTGATCAAGATGCACCCATGACTTGGTAAGTTATCTACAGGGTTATTTTTTCAAAATGACTAAATATTTCTCCATTTCTTCCAGGGTTGTTTGGCCCAGCTGTATTTCTTACAGCTCATAGAGTTTACCTACAAATTTGTAATCCCATTTGTTAGGTCTTTCAGTGTGTAAGATCATCTTTCGCACTCGAGGGGGTTAAGTGGTTTATTCTAAAATTCTTTTGATTTCTATTTTTGTTCTATTTTCTCAATCAGCATTCTCGGCATCAGAAGCCTATTGTGAGAGGGCTGTAAATAAGTACGACTCAAGATGTATTGGCTCGGAAGCTTATTGTAAGAGAGCTGTGAATAAATACGACTCAAGATGTATTGGCTCTGAAGCATATTGTGAGAGAGCGGTAAATAAATACGACTCAAGATGTACTGGATCTGAAGCTTTCTGTAAGCGAGCAATCAATAAGTATGACTCAAGATGTGTTGGCTCTGAGGCTTTTTGTGAAAGATCAATTAATAAATATGACTCTAGATGTGTAGGTTCTGAGGCCTTCTGTAAGCGTGCGATTAATAAGTATGACTCTAGATGTGTAGGGACAGAAGCTTTCTGTGAACGAGCGATAAACAGATACGACTCCCGTTGTTCTTCAACGGAAGCCTACTGTAAGCGTCCAGAAAATAAATACGATTCTCGTTGTAGTTAGTTTCTGGATAAAACTTTTTCTACAAAGTTTGATATCTCGTCATTTGCACTTAGTAGCTCTGATGGAAGGTCAGAGCTATTAGTTGGTGGGTTTCCTCCAGGCCATGAGTGTCCTCCGTCTGGTAAAAGAATGAGTTCAACAAAGCTTCTTTCTTGGCAACGATCAACTGATTGGTAAAAAATTCGACCTTCTCGAGTCTTATCCCAAGCGTCTCGACATTTATTGAGAGTCTTCCATTTATTCATGACATCTGGAATGGCTGTAAAGTCTGTGATTTGAGAAGGATCAGCCGCCTCTGGGCCAGCACCACCCCAGAATAGTACATTTAAGTCATCTCGGGCGTGGATATGAAGAATTGATACTGGATTTTTCGGTAGGCAATATCTGGTGACATCACTTCCGGCGACGGCAACGATTCCTTGAAAAATGTCAGAAGATTCACATGCCAATCTATAACTCATCATCGCACCATTGGACATGCCTACGGAGAAGTATTGAGGATTTTCAATTGCGAACTCTTGCTTGATAAGTAAAGCTAGTTTTCTGGCAAATGCGACATCATCAACTCGTTGATCTCTAGCAAGCCCACAACATTTTCCTGCATTCCAGGTCGCAATTTTTCCATTGGCTAGGGGACTGGTTCCGTTTGGAAAAACAATGATGGCCTTCATTTGATCTGCAAGTGTTTGGAGGCCATAGAACTCATCATTAGACATGATCTCCATTGAGCCACCGCCTCCATGATAAGCAAATATAACGACTTGATTTTCAGCTCTATTAAATCCAAAGGGTTTATAAGTTTGAAAATATCTCAGGTCACCATTTACATCGATCGTTCCCGTTTGAAGTCCGAAGTTTGAGGTAAATGCCTTTGCTTGTTCGTAGCTCGCAATTGATAAAAAAAGAAAACCAATGATTACAATTCGAATTAAGAATCCCACTATATGCTCCTTGTTGTTTACATAGGAACAAGTAGAGGTTTGAAAAGTTGCGATTAAAAACTAGTCTCTATATGAGACAGATTCCTAGCGAGCTTAGCAACCCACACCTTAATCTATAAACCACTGTTGATGTTGTTTGATCGGGATTGATAGATGATAATTTTGTCTTATTATCACCAAATCAAGGAGCTGTGAAAATGGGACTATACGATGAGCACTATCAAAAATCTTGTGACTTAAGAGATGAATTTTGGGGAAAGATTGGTAAAGTTCATCCTGATGTGTTAGCTCCTATGATGAGCCAAGGGCCTCGTTGGCCATCTGGAAGGCAAGCTTTTAAGTATATTAAAGCGGGTGATACGACGATCGTTACAAGCGATGGGCTAACAGATCCTTACGAAGATATGGAAAGTAACGAACAGAATGCCAAGTATAATGGTTTTGGAATGGAAGTATACATTGAGGCCAGTGAAGAGTTGGTTCCTACGAACTCAAAAGACAAATGGCAATTTCATATGCTCTTTCAAATGGCGATGCAGGTAGCCCACTTTGGAAACATTATCACCCAGATTGAAAAGCATCAGTATATGACCACTGAAGTTTACGATGTTCCCGCGCCTGACACTTGGAGAAATGAAGAAGGCAGAGTCGGTGTATTGATGGGGCTGAATTCAAAGTTAGTTCCTCAAAAATGTGAACTCAGTTTAGAGCCTGTTCGATTTATCAACCTTAAGCTGTTAACTCTTAATGAGCTTAACTATGTCATTGAGAAAGGCGCTGAAGGTCGTATGGAACTCGCTGAGGCCTTCAATGCTTTAGATCATGGCAGTCTTTCAAGTCTGGATCGCGAGAGCTTGAAATAGCTCTCCTGTAAAAGCTTTCAATATAAGTAAAGATAGAGGTGTAATTTTTTCTTCTGTTTATCACTTTTTTTTGAACAGAGTTTTTGCAACTTTTATGTTTGGCAGAATAGCTAAACTTTTGTCAGGTTAGCTTATAGCGGCATTCTCTTTTGTAATCTACACACTTGGCAAAAGAGATACGATTCAATACAGTTTCCTTTATGAAATTAGCTTTTCTTTTAGGCCTTTTTGCTATCTTTGTTTCTGGGTGCGCGACCATCGTTAATGATGATTATGAGCCAATTAATGTTTCTAGTGATCCTCCGGGTGCTAAAGTCACGCATCATTCAAATTCTTGTTATACACCTTGTGTTTTGGAAATTCCTCGCGAGGGAGAT
>CAZFYV010000264.1:0-5616 GCA_964523195.1 uncultured Pseudobdellovibrionaceae bacterium | reverse complement strand
AGAGCCTTTAAAAAGGAACAAAATGACCTGTTCGAGCTCCTGATAATCGCGTTTTTTGATTGTGTAGTGAACCCAGTCCCCATCTTCTTCTTGAATTCCGACTTTCCAACGGTGACGGCCTTCTACGACATTAACTTTAAAGTGCTTTCCCTTTAGTTCTGCTTCAAAAAAAATAGTTACCTCAACTGCTCAAAGCGAGATTTGGTTTTCCAACGACTGGCAATATTTAATTTAGAAACATCTTTGTTCTTGCGATCGTTATATGCCTGCACGGCAGCGGCGATTAGAAACACATGATCGTCGACGAATCTAAATAGTTCTGGCTCAGTAACAACAAGGTGTTTTTCACAGAATTGAGTGGTGTATGAACCGTCGATAAATTTTGGATGCTCTAATATTGATTTGTGTAAAACGATATTCGACTTTACACCCGTTAATGTGAATTCAGTGAGGGCTCTATCCATTCTCTGAATCGCCGTCTTTCGATCTTTACCCCAGACAATGAGCTTTGTGATCATTGGGTCGTAGTAAATAGGTACTTCGTATCCAGAATAAACATAAGAATCCACTCTTATAAATGGGCCCTGTGGGTGACGGCATCTTCGAATGACCCCTGGAGAAGGGACAAAGTTAGATGGATCTTCGGCGCAAATTCTAGCTTCAATAGCATGTCCAGTTTGTTTGATTTCGTCTTGTTTGTACCTTAGCGGATTGCCGGCTGCTACAGATATCTGTTCTTGGACTAGGTCAATCCCAGTAACCATCTCAGTAATGGGATGTTCAACTTGTAGTCTTGTATTCATCTCCATAAAGAAAAACTCTTTAGTAGAGTTATCGAAAATAAATTCAAAAGTTCCCGCACCTCTGTAACCGATAGATTTAGCAGCGTTGACAGCAACTTCACCCATTTTTTCTCGAACTTCTTCAGGAACACTAGGACTAGGAGATTCTTCGATTAATTTTTGGTGTCGGCGTTGAATACTGCATTCTCGTTCATAGAGGTGAACGACATTGCCATGGTTATCACCAAAGATCTGAATCTCAATATGTTTAGGATTAGTAATGAATCTTTCAATATAAACTGTGTCATCGCCAAAATAGTTTTTACCTTCAGATTGGCATGCTCTAAAGGAACTTTCAATTTCGGCAGGGTCGTGAACCACTCGCATACCCTTACCGCCACCACCAGCTGAAGCTTTGATTATGACTGGGTAACCAATCTTTTCAGAAATTGATTTAGCAGATTTAGCGTCCTCCACAGGCCCATCACTTCCAGGAACCGTTGGCACTTTCGCTTTCTTCATTAAATCGATAGCTGAAAGTTTATCCCCCATTGATTCAATGTTTTCTGGTGAAGGGCCAATAAAAACGACACCTTCATTACTCAAAGCTCGTGCAAAATCAGGGCGCTCACTTAAAAAGCCATAACCAGGATGAACCGCATCTGCTCCTGACTTTTTAACTGCTTCCATAATTCGATCGATCTTTAAATAAGATTCAGTACTAGGAGCAGGTCCAATCTCGTAGGCCTCATCTGCAAGAGCCACGTGAAGGCTGTTATGATCTGCTTCTGAATAAACAGCGACTGACTTTATTCCGAGATCTCTGCAAGCTCGAATAACTCGAATCGCAATCTCTCCTCTATTTGCAATTAAAACTTTCTTAAACATAACAAAAGTCCTTTACCCTCAAATTAAAGAGGAATGTTTCCGTGTTTCTTTTGAGGGTTTTGATCTTTTTTATTTCTGAGCATTTCAAGGGCATCAATGATTCGTTTTCTAGTGATAGCTGGTTCGATCACTTCATCGATATATCCCAACTCGGCAGCTCTATATGGATTATTGAACTTTTCTTCATACTGTTGAGTTAGTTTCTTTCTTTCCTCATCTGGATTCGAGGCATTTTTTACTTTTTCTCTGAAGACTACATTTACTGCACCTTCGGCACCCATAACAGCGATTTCTGCACTTGGGTAAGCAAGGTTAACATCAGATCTTAAGTGCTTAGAACCCATAACGATATAGGCTCCACCGTAGGCTTTTCTTGTAATCAATGTAATCTTTGGAACCGTAGCTTCGGCATAAGCATAAAGAAGTTTTGCTCCATGAGTAATAATTCCCGTCCATTCTTGCTCTGTTCCTGGTAAGAACCCAGGAACATCCACGAGACTGACAACGGGAATATTAAATGCGTCACAGAAACGAATAAAGCGGGCACCTTTTTTACTAGCATCAATATTCAAACAACCAGCTAGAACCTGTGGTTGGTTAGCAACGATTCCTACTGGACGACCATTAAAGCGAGCAAAACCTACAACAATATTTGTAGCCCAGTGTTTGTGAACTTCTAAAAAGTAACCTTCGTCTACTATAAACTTAATGAGTTCAATGACGTCATAGGGCTTTTTAGAGTTTTCAGGAACAAAGTTATTTAGTTCATCAACGATTCGATTTGGATCGTCAGTGGTTGGAAGAACTGGAGGATCATCTACGTTATTACCAGGAAGAAAGTTAAGTAACTCTCTAATCATAAGTAGGCAATGCTTGTCATCTTCTGCTGCAAAATGAGCGACACCAGATTTTGATGAGTGAGTCGTCGCCCCACCTAATTCCTCTTTCGTAACCTCTTCGTGGGTAACTGTCTTAATTACATCTGGACCTGTAACAAACATATAGCTCGTTTCTTTGACCATAAAAACGAAGTCAGTAATTGACGGAGAGTAAACAGCTCCACCCGCTGAAGGGCCCATGATCGCAGTAATTTGTGGAATAATTCCGGAGCTCATTGTGTTTCTTACAAAGATATCTCCGTAGCCGCCGAGAGATTCAACACCTTCTTGAATTCGAGCCCCACCTGAATCGTTTAATCCAATGATGGGTGCACCGTTTTTAACTGCCAAATCCATAACTTTGGTAATTTTGTTGGCCTGGGTTCTCGACATACTTCCACCGTAAACAGTGAAGTCTTGCGAATAGACTAAAACCATTTTTCCATTAATGCGTCCGTACCCAGTAACAACGCCATCACCATCGATATGGCTTTTATCCATTTCGAAGTTAGTGCATCGATGGGTTACAAATCTGTCTAGCTCTACGAAACTTCCCGGGTCTAACAGGATATCAAGGCGCTCTCTAGCTGTAAGGCGACCACCTTTTTTATGTTTTTCAATTCTTTTTTCACCACCACCGAGCATGGCTGTTTCGTTTTTTTCTTCCAGCTCATTAAGGCGTTTGTCATTCATTGAATTTTGACTTGTGTTTTCTGTTTCCATATCTATGCCCTTTTAACCTATCTACTAGGGATAATTTCTACCGTACAAACGAGGAAATGGTATTGTCTCGCGGACGTGGTTAGTACCACAAATCCAAGCAACAGTTCGTTCAAGACCGAGACCAAATCCAGAGTGGGGGAATGACCCATATCTACGAATATCTAAGTACCACTTGAAATCGTCTTCATTTAATTTGTGTTCAGCTATTTTCTTTTTTAGAACGTCAATGCTTTCTTCACGCTGACCCCCACCAATCATCTCTCCGTAACCTTCGGTTGCTAGTAGGTCACAACTCATGCAGTACTTTGGATTTTCGGCGTCTTCTTTCATATAGAAAGCCTTGATCGCAGTAGGAAAATGATGAACAAAAACTGGCTTATCGAATTTAGAGCTAATAATAGTTTCATCAGCTCCGCCGAAATCATCGCCATCGATAAAGTCAGGGTTTTCTTTTTTAATAATCTCAACTGCTTCTTCGTAATGAAGCCTTGGAAAGCTCCCTTGAACTGGTTCAAGTTTGCTAACATCTCTCTCAAGAGTTTTCAGTTCTTCCGCTCTGTTTTTTATTGTTCGTTGAACAATGTATTCAACAAATTGTTCTGCGAGCTCCATATTGTCGTAAAGATCGTTGAAAGCAACTTCGGGCTCCACCATCCAAAACTCAATAAGGTGTCTTCTTGTTTTAGATTTCTCTGCTCTAAAAGTGGGACCGAAACAGTATACTTTCCCGTGAGCAGCTGCTGTAGCTTCCATATAAAGCTGACCACTTTGTGAGAGATAAGCTTCTGTATCAAAATATTTTGTTGCGAAAAGGTTGGTTGTACCTTCGCACGCACTTGGAGTAAAAATGGGCGCATCCGTATTTATGAAGCCTCTACCGTCAAAGAAGTCTCGAATAGCTTTTATAACTTCAGATCTAATACGAATGATCGCATGTTGTTTTTTAGATCTGAGCCAAAGATGGCGATGGTTCATTAAAAAATCAATCCCATGCTCTTTAGGAGTGATTGGGTAATCATTTGTTTTAGAAATGACCTCATAGGATTCCGCACTTAATTCATAACCACCTGGTGCGCGAGGCTCTTCTTTAACCGTACCTACAACTTTAACGCTTGTTTCTTGGCTGATGTCTTCTGGAAAGTTTTCGAAACTTTGATCACTACATTCACCTTTAAAGAAAATGCACTGGCAATATCCAGTTCCATCTCGAAGAATTAAAAATTTAACTTTTTTAGAGCCTCTTGAGTTAAAAACCCAGCCCTTGAGTTCAACTTTTTGACCAACATGTTTATGAAGATCATCGATAAAATATCTCATAGATCACAGTCCCCCAGCCGGACGAAATAGCGCAGCGTCATTTGGCGAAAATTACCGCTAAATTACCTATATATGGGCTAGTGAACAAGGAGTAATTGGGTCACTTCAACACGCCTTGTAAGGTGTGATTTTTGGCTGAAAATGCAGTGCGAAAAAATGAAGTTTAGTAGTAGCTCACATGGCTAACATAGGGCTGAACTTGGTCAGATGTTTTTACCAGTGAACCACTTTCATCGTAGGTATAGATCTGGCCCTGATGATCTTTCATAAATAGGCTTTTTCCCCATCCACCACTGATACTTTCCATCCACACCGGGACGGTGCATTGTGTAAAAGGACAGCCCACTGGAGCCAATGGGATTTGGGTCATGCCAGTTAGAGGGTCGAACCTCATAATTTGACCATCAGCCCTTAGACCCCAGAAGTATCCAAAACCATCTGGTTTTCTGGTGAGTGAAGACAGATATGGGGGAATTGGGAATTCATTATTTTTGAATTTTGCTATACCACTTGAAGACAAACCACCGTGAAGAGCGCTGCTCGTTTGGGAAAGATCCAGCTTTATCAGGTTTTCTAAAAATGGCTTCGATGAATCTGGGAAAAACTTAGCTGGCACAGTAGAACCCTGACCACCATTAACAACGTCACCATTGCTAAAGGTTTGTGCCATTACTTTTCCAGGAAATTGAAATGGGCAAAGCGTATCGAGTCCGAGTTCTTTAACGACATTGTTCTCTAAGCCAGGAAAAGTCGCTTGGATTGTGATTCTTGTTTCGGGGTCAGTCATGGAAACGTTTTCTTGTCCGCCAACTTTATATAAGAAATTGAAAAAACGACTTTCACCAGCTGTTGCGCCTTCAGTCCATTGGGGGCATGCTGTTGTTCCCTCTCCAGGAATGAAAATAAAGAGCTCAACAGTTCTGTTTTGTCCTCTTGGTAAAAAGAAGTCGATTTGCTGTCCGCTTCCAACAAAGCCGGCGAAAAAACCAGTTGCTGGACCGCACGTTCTGGACCACGAACGCAAATTA
>CAZFYV010000263.1:0-5616 GCA_964523195.1 uncultured Pseudobdellovibrionaceae bacterium | reverse complement strand
GTCACAACATTTTTCCAACGTGGAACACCCGCATCTCCCAAAATATCCTCTTTACCTAGTTCTTCATAACTTTCTTCGTAAAAGTGAAACTGAACCGTATGGTCTACACGTACCATGAGATTACCCCATGATACTGGTTCGTTATAACTAATACTTAGATCCAAGCCTTGGATTTCTTGGGCTGCAAAGTTTCTAAGTCCTGCAGAAATAAACTCAATCTCGTCAGTCACAGTATTTCGAGTAATTGTAGCTCCGTACCTGCTAACAGCTGCGGGGCCAAATTTCGATTCAAGCTCGAGTAATCCTGTTACATCCGAAGCGACCACATCTTCAATTCGAGTGTTATAGTAGTCAGCAGTCATGCTTATTTTTTTTGTTGGCTGATATACTGTACCTACACTGTAAGCAAAAGACGTCTCTTCAGTTAGATCAGGATTAGCTCCTTGCTCACCTCTATAACTCTTCAATTGACAGAAATCATTTGAAGGATCGTTATTGGCAAGGTCACAGTTTTTAGTATCAATAACTCTAATGAAACCCTCGATCTTAGGCCCATAAGTATTTTGTAGTGTAGGAGCTTGGAAACCGGTTCCAACAGAACCTCTAAACATTAAATTGTTTGTCGCCTTCCATCGTGTGGCTAATCTCGGGTTAGTCGTTCCACCAAAGTCATCATACTGATCGTGTCGAAGTGAGAGTTGTAACTCAACAGCTTTACCAAAAAGTCCATTAAGTTCACCAAAAATGGCTCCTACAGCTCGATTACCACCACCGGTGGTTCCGCCCAATCCAAAATAAGCCCCGTCCAAAACTCTTTGCTCTCTCTCATCTTTGTATTCCGAATATTGAGCAAATAGACCTGCACCTGCTGACCAAGTCGCTCCAAAATATTCTCCGAGCTCACCGTTTGCCGTAAACTCTGAGGAATTAATTAAATAAAAAGTTCGAGTCCAAGGTGAGCCAGTGAATCCAGTTGTATCTTTTGCCGTGCCAAAAGGATCATAGGTGCCTGCTATGATTCCATTGGTGATTGGAGTTCTTAGGCCATAGTTTTCATCTTTATCGTCCGTAAAAAAACCATGGATATTGTTACTCGCTTTCCACTCCCAATCAGAATCAGCAAAGTAACCTTTGGCTCCTACAATCCAACCCGCTGAGGTTTGTTGCTCCGTAGAAGTTCTTTTGGGAAGCTCTTCAATTCTATGGAAGATTGTCGCGTTACTTCCTGCACCTCGACCAGGAAGAGTATCCCAATTTGCTGGAACATTGGCCTGAGGAATTGTTAGAAACGAAATCGTAGCTTCAAAATTTCTTGAATTACTTATTCCATGTCTAAGAATCAAATCTGAAAAGATCTCCATCTGTGAATCCATCTCATATTTATAATTCACATAGGCTGAAAAATCGTACCCAGTTTCAGTCACTGCTTCACTAGCAAGAAGCTCGGCACAACGACCCGAATTATCTAGAGTTGTACATCCAGGCGCTGGCCTTACATTTCCAGTGTCATCAGTATAATTTGAAGAAAAGAAGTAATCGTCATTGATGTCTTGTAGGTAGTTACGATCACTCGCTTTGATTGGAGTATTGGTAATAAACTGTAAACTTGTTAATAATGATCCTTTATCAGACTGTCCGCCATATGCAGCACTCGCTCTAAGTGTTGCTCCACCAGGCTGAGACGGAACACTCACTCGACCCGCAGCAATTCGGCCTGAGAAATTTTTACGAGTAATAATATTCACAACACCAGCAAGAGCATCTGACCCATAGGTTGAAGAGGCACCCTCTTTTAGTATTTCTATTCGTTCCACAGCCGCAAGTGGCACCACATTAACATTGGTTCCAGACTCAAAACTATCTCCACCAGCAGGGACTCTTTGACCATTAATCAAAACCAGAGTTCTAGCGGACCCAAGCCCCTTTAAATTAGCTCTATCTGAATCTGATCCAAAAGGACTGACTGTTGAAGTTCTAAGTAGGCTTCCAACCTCATTAAAACCCGAGTTCTCTATTTGTTCCCGGTCGATTATGATGACTTGAGATGGGCCTTCCATATCAATTCTTCGAATAAGTGAACCTGTAACTTGAAGCTTTTCAACAGACTCACCTGTGGGCTTTGGCTGATTCTCTGGAGTTTCAGTAGATGTCGAACCCTCCTGGGCCAAACTTGCTTGACTTAGACCTACAACAGCAAAAGCCATGACCACGGCCATAGATAATATAATTTTCATTGGATCCCCCCAAATTTTCCCCTACCCAGGAAATAGAACTATCTAAAAATAGGCACAGAGTCAAAACTTGGGAGAAAATGAACACTTAGCTCATACGCACCGAGTCCCTAGGTATCTACGGGCATCACAATCTCACTAAGAGCTCCGCCCTCAGGATGGTTACTAATTATCATAGAACCTCCGTGTGCAGAAACTATGGAGGAGCAAAGCGATAATCCGAGACCAAATCCTCCAGAATCCTTATCGTGAGACTCTTCATTTCTCAAAAATGGTTGGCCAAATCGATCGATAACCTTCTGTGGAAATCCGGGGCCATAATCTCTATAGACGATTTTAAATTCCCGGCTATTT
This sequence comes from uncultured Pseudobdellovibrionaceae bacterium, assembly GCA_964523195.1. GTDB lineage: Bacteria > Bdellovibrionota > Bdellovibrionia > Bdellovibrionales > JAGQZY01 > JAUHWN01. Next base: position 3,031 of record CAZFYV010000263.1, on the reverse strand, counting down.
ACACTTTTTAGGGAAAGATGAATTTTCTGTCCTTCTGCATATTTCTTAGAATTATTGATTAGGTTTCTAACCAGCAACTTAAACCTAGACGGATCAACAATAGCCTCAACTTTTTCCATTTTAAGCTCATAGGAGTTATTTTCAGGTAACAAAATTTCAAAAGTGTCTTCTATGATTTCGTTTATCAATATTTTTTCACGAAGTAGAGAGCCCGGGTTGTTTCTAAGTCTCTCAGTCTCCAATAACTGTCCAGTAATCTCATCAATTTGATGAATATCATCAGCAATAGACTTTGTTACTTTAGAATTATCGATAAACTCTAGCGCCAACTTCATTCGAGTTAAAGGTGTTCTCAGTTCATGACTAATTCCGTGAAGAAGTTGCCTCAAGTTTTCAAACCGATCACCTAATTGTTTAGCCATATTCTCCATTGCTAGTGACAGACTGTATAGTTCACCTTTCCCTTTGTTTTCAATAACAATATCAAACTTACCCTTGGTCATCTCTCGAGCTGCCAACTCTATATCTCTCAAGGGTCTAAATATTCTTAGGGTCATTTGGTAACTAAAAATAAGAATAACAATCACGAGTCCAATAGGCAGAAGAACATCCATTAGTGTACTTCGAGGTCGAGCCAATCGAAATACATAGGTAAAGGAACCTTGATTTATCTTCACTCCATTCCTTTTTAAATCTCCGCGACTGGCTCGTCTAAAGTTTCTAGTCTTAAAATCGACACCAGGCCCCTCAATTCTGATGGCTAACCTTAATCCTCTAGCCATTTCTTTTGCTTTTCGCAGATCGGGCGGAACACCTATGTCACGAGCTAAATATCTCCCGTATTGCTGTATATTTTTGAATATATGATGCCTTTTAAAGTCGGATCTCATCATCCGAGGAACTGACAGCGCGATCGCTATTAGAAAAAAAGTTACTCCATAAACCAAAAGAAGTTTAAAAAAAAGAGACCCTCTATTCTTCTTAAAAAGCCTAATCATTTTTTACTCCCACAAAACTATACCCCGTACCTCTAATGGTCTTGATCCACTCCCTTTGATCTCCAACCTTCTGAATCTTATATCTAAGTCGACTAATCATAATATCTATCGAGCGGCTCATAGCTTCACTTTCAATGCCATGTAGCTGCTCCATGATTTCATCACGACTCCACTTTTTCCCAGGCTGTCTTGAAAGTAACTCCAGAAGATCAAACTCAGCTGCCGTTAACTCCAAAACATGTTCGGTAAAGTTAACAATTCTTTTTTCTAGGTTTATTTTGAGCTCACCAAATTCTCGTAAGGTTGTTTCCTTTGTATTACTAGTTTCAGATTTTGTTTTTTCAATTCTTCTAAAAATCACTTGAATTCTTGCAACCAGTTCTCGTGGCTCAAAAGGCTTAGAAAGGTAATCATCTGCCCCAACTTCTAAACCTATAATTTTATCCATCGTATCCCCGCGAGCTGTTAACATGACAACAGGAACGTCAGAGAAGTTTCGAATTTCTTTTAAACAAGTGAATCCATCCATATCAGGGAGCATGACGTCTAAAATAACAAGATCGATAGATTTGCCTTTTATGACTTTTATTCCATCGTGTGGGTGGCCCTCGAACAAGACTTCATAACTAAATTGTGACAAATAGTCTTTGATGAGCTCACATAACTTTGGGTCATCATCGATGATTAAGACCTTTTTCATTTAACGTCATCCTCACTTTCTCAATAGAGTGTACCATATCTACTCTTTTGACCACTCTTTTATAGGTTAAATAACTCAGCAATTACAACCACTTAACCAGTTACAGTTTGTTACAATTTGTTTCACAGCAGAAAGGCAAGTTACACAAAGCTTTCCTATGATGAAAAAGAAAGGAGGTGTTGATGAAACACTCGAGACTTAAAATTTTAGGAAGCATTCTACTAGGTGGACTACTTATCGGCGGACTTTCAGGCTGTAAACGACATAGCCCTGAGGAGAAAGCGGAATACATCCAATATAGAATCTCAAAAAAACTAGAACTCAATGAAACACAACAAGCAAAGCTGAAAGAGTTGGCGGATGAAGGGTTAAAAATTTATAAAGAACGTCGAGCAAAGCGACCAGAAATGATTTCCGACGTGCAAGCAATGATTCGATCGAATGATTTAACTGCAGATCAAATCGTACAGTTCGCTGAAAGCCGCAGAAAACCCATGGAAGAGATTATTCCCCTCATGGCTGAAAAATTAGTCGCTTTCCAAAAAACTCTTTCAACCGAACAGAGAGAAAAACTTGTAGAAATTATGAATAAATTTACAAAACGCCATCGAAACAAATAACCACCCCTCTACCTTTACCTGCACAAAGGGCCGGAAGTTGATATTTCGCATCAACCCTGGCCCTTTGTTTTTAGACTAGATTCTCTCGGACTAAGGGTTCTCTATCAAATTCAACTTGTTAGCAATGAAAAAGAAATTACAATATAGATTCGTGAAATGTAGGAGGCCAATTGTGGATATGCGAAAGATAAGTGATCTTGAACTCAAATCACCTGTGACTGTTAAAGCTGGACAAACAGTTTTTGAGGTCTGTAAAACTCTGGACGATGCAGGAATCGGAGCAACTCCTGTGATGAACGACTCAGGTGAATTAGCCGGCATTTTCACTGAACGAGACTTATTGCGAAAAGTAGTATCTAAAGGACTAGATCCCAATATAGTTGCAATCGATCAGGTTATGACTTCAAAAGTAACTACGATTGCTCCAAATCAAACAATCCAAGATGCAAATGTTTTAATGAACGACTTAAGATGCCGCCATCTACCAGTCATCGAAAATGGCAATTTGATCGCAGTGATTAGCATCAGAGATGTGATGCAGTCTCTTATGCAAGATGTAATCGACAATTTTATGGCTTCATAAGGAAAATGTTAAAAGTACTTCTTCTTATTTCTGGGTTAGCATTTATTTCATGTGCTTCAACTCAGAGTTCAGACGAGATTTTCAAACGGTGGGCTTCGTATACAACTCCTTCACTAGGAAAGTCCGAAGC
>CAZFYV010000262.1:0-5634 GCA_964523195.1 uncultured Pseudobdellovibrionaceae bacterium | reverse complement strand
AGGGCGTTTGGTTGAATCTGAGAGGCACAGTCATTGCTCTATTAGTTGGTAGATTAGGGAATAGGTGAATCGCCATGAATAACTATAATTTTGGATATGCTGAAAGAAGCCCAAGACGAGCGTTCGATCTCAACGACTCTCTATTCGTGGATATTCGTAAAAACGAGTGCAAAACCAACATCACCTTAGAGCTAAAAGATATTTCCCTAACTGGTCTTCAGGTTTTGATTTTAGACGGTCAGAGAACACCTAGGTACTTTTTAGGAGACCTGGTGGAAGTTGATTTTAGTCGTCTTCTTAATTTTCCTCGCAAGCTCAATGCTGAGGTTGTTCGACTTGAAGTTGTCGATAATGGATATACCTTAGGCCTCAAATTTAAAGGTCTAAGTGTCAAAGAAAAAGCCGGCCTCAACCAGCTCATCTTTTCAGAAGGATTAACTCAAACCGAGTTCTAGTTTAAAGCTACACAGAAACGTTAAAATCTCTAAGAGCATCTGTTAGTGATGTCTTTCTATCTGTACTTTCTTTTCTTTGCCCAATAATAAGAGCTGCAGGGACACCATATTGTCCAGCTTCAAAGTTTTTAGTTTGGGTTCCTGGGATAACAACTGAGTTTTTAGGGACTCGGCCTTGATAGATTTCTGGCTCTTTTTTGGTTACATCGATAATTTTTGTGCTTTGAGTGATCGTAACACCAGCTCCTAAGACTGCTCCTTCTTCAACATGTACACCTTCAACCACGATACATCGACTTCCAATAAAAGCGTTGTCCTCAATGATGACAGGAGCTGCTTGTACGGGCTCTAAGACTCCACCAATTCCAACGCCTCCTGAAAGGTGAACATTTCTTCCAATGTAAGCGCATGAACCTACGGTCGCCCATGTATCAACCATTGACCCGGATCCTACAAACGCGCCGATGTTAGTGTAAGAAGGCATAAGAATCGCTCCCTTTTCGACAAAGGCACCTTTTCGAACTAGGGCCTGTGGAACGACGCGGACACCTTCATTTCCGGTCCACTTTTTTAAAGGAATTTTATCGTAGTAATGAAATGGACCTGACTCTATGAGTTCCATTTTTTGCGTTCTGAAATAGAGCAGAATTGCCATTTTTGCATAGTCATTAACGATCCAGCCACTGTCTTTTTTCTCTGCGACAGTAAGATCACCTTCGTCGATTTTTTGAATAGTTTCATTTACAGCATTGATTAGCTCAGATGAAAAGTCTTCTGGAGTTAATGAAGGATTGTTAAAAGCATTTTCAATAATTTCTTTGGTACTCATTACTTTGACTCCGTAATTTTTAACGATTCCATAATCGCTGGAACGTGAATGTTTAAAATATCATCTGAACCCATACCTCGTTCGAATTCATAGGTAAGAGTTGGCATGTCTTGTTCAAGTCCTGTGAAAGTTCCAAGGCATCCTGGAGTAGGATAGCCAATCGACTCTTCGATGACGTATCCTGTTCTTCCACTAATAACTTCTGCTTCCTCTCTGCAGGCACCATTAATATTTAACATAGGTTTCCAGGAGTGAAGAGACAGTATAAATTTGGGTTTGTTGACTTCGAGCCATTGAACTAGAGCTTTATTTTCAGGCTCAGAACACGCTGCCGCTCCTGGGTGGTAGCGTTCAGTCGCTACTTCCGCAGTCCAGTCTTTAGAGGGAAGATTTCTATTAAGGTCCACTTCATTGAGGTTTTTTCGTTGTTGTCTTAATACACCATCTAAATTGAAGCATGGGACGATGGTCAGCTCTAGAGAATAGGGGAAGCTTTTAGAGAATTGATCTAGTAAACCATGGGCTCCAATGACTCCCTCAATTTCGTCACCGTGAACTCCCCCCAATATGAGAACTTTGTTTTCGTGATTTCCAAAATGATAAGCAGGAATTGGCAAATTTGAAACTGTATAGCCAAAGATAGAAGATTTCATAGATTCCTTTTCAAGCAATGTCGATGTGTTCTGGGTCAGGCAAATTTGAGCCGCCCATAATACGTTGACTTATCTCTTTAAACAAGGGGGCTGTATCAGTTGTCAAAAACCGCACTTTCCCTGTTTTTTCGTTAGAAGTATTAATATTTAAACCATGTTTTTCGTCAATGAGTTCTTTGGCAATAGATTCCCCAGGATGAATCAGTTGCACATCAGGCCCGAGTACTTTTCCTATAGCCTTTTCAAGCATGGGAAAGTGTGTGCAGCCCATAATAAGGGATTTCAGTCCTAGTTGCTCGAAAGGAGAGATATATCTAAAAACAATCAAATTAGTGATAGGGTCTTCTTCCCATCCTTCTTCAACCAAGGGTACCAGAAGAGGACAGGCTTGAGAGTATACCTGTATAGGTTCCTCAGATTGCCGACCGATTTCTTGGCTGTAAATTCCTCCACTGACTGTGGCTTGGGTGCCGATGACTCCGATCGGGCTACCTTTTTCTAGAGCGTCTTTACAGCTTGGGGTAATGACATTGAAAATTGGAATTCCAAGATCAAATGGTGCTTGAAGAAAAGCGCTAGAAGCTGAATGACAGGCGATAATGATGCACTTTACATGCATTTCTTTTAATTTCTCAGAGATCTGACGCGCGTAATTTGAAATTGTGGATGAACTTTTAGTTCCGTAGGGGAGTCTTGCGGTATCCCCTATGTAAACAAAGTCTTCATCGGGGAAAGTGTTTCGCAGAACCTTTAAAACACTCAATCCACCGACACCGGAATCAAATAAACCAATAGCACCCGAAGCCATATCAACCAAAAAGTAAAGTTATCTAAGACCGTGGGCTCTCGATTCTGAAATACCGAGTGGGCTCATTTCCATAAATTGAGCTTTGTCGCGAATTTGAGAAAGTTCAGTAGCATTGAGATAACTCATTCCGCTTCTAAGTCCACCAGAGAGTTCGAGAACAACGTCCTGAACTCGCCCTTTGATCGCAACCATTGTCGACTCGCCCTCAGCAGCCATTCCTTTTGGAAGTTCGCCTCTCCAAGAAACTTGAGCAGATTTAGATGCCATTCCTCTGTATATTTTATGACCTTTTTTGATTTCTCCTGGAGTTTCTAGTGTTCCAGATAGTAAAGAACCAAGCATGACACATTGGGCTCCAGCAGCCATTGCCTTTACGATATCTCCAGAATTTTTTAAGCCACCATCTGCAATGATCGGAATTCCCTTTTCTTCAGCGACTTCTGCGCATAAAGCAACTGCAGTAAGTTGAGGGACACCACAACCAGTAATGACTCGAGTTGTACACATGGAGCCAGGCCCAATTCCGACTTTAATTGCATCAGCGCCGGCTTCGATTAGATCTAGTGTTGCTTGTGGGGTTGCCACATTACCTGCAATAACTTCGACACCAGAAAATTCAGTCTTGATCCATTTCACCATCTCTGACATCTGCACACTATGTCCATGAGCGATATCAACGGTAACAAGGTTTGCACCGGCTTCAACAAGTGTCTTGCAGCGTGTTTTCGCTTCGTCGCCGACTCCGACACTTGCTGCAATAGTAGTCAAACCATTCTCTTTAAGTTCTCTAACTTGAGCGACTTGATCGTCGATGGACATGAACCTATGAAGGATTCCTAAACCACCTTCTTTATGCATGGCCATAGCCATTTCTTTTTCGGTGATGGTATCCATGTTTGCAGAAATAAAAGGAACTTCGAGTTTCAAATTTTTTGTGAGTTGAACCGAAGTTTGTGGATCTTTTCGGCTTCGAACATCTGATTTACTCGGAATAAGTAAAACATCATCAAAGGTTAATCCACGGCTTCTGTTTTTAATATCTGACCATCTAAAAATGAGACTCATAGCGCCCTCCAGGGAATCTAAGCTAGAACTTCAGGGTGGGAGTTTCAAGAGAATTTCTGACAGAAATCAGATGCCTAGGGGTTTGGGGCTGCGTGTTAACACCCTCTTCACGTTCTTTTCACCCCATCTTCGTACTCTTCATTCTAGAATAAACCTGAGTTCAAGAAGTCGGGCTGCTTTGTGTTCTCGGTGGGGTCTTGTAGAGCGGGATCTTGAAAGATAGGAGATATTGATGGAACGCCAAAAAATCTGCTTCGTAGATGATGAAAAAGAAATTCTAGCTCTCTATACCGAGTTTTTGCAGGATGAATTTGAACTTAAAATTTTTGAATCCCCAGATCAGCTTTTAGATCATTTGTCAGATAACAGTCTTCCTGACTTGATTGTTTCAGATTATAGAATGCCTCAGTATTCGGGGCTGGATTTGGTGCGAAAGCTACGTGATAGACAGGTGCCCACTCCGATGCTTATGATTTCGGGTTTTCTTGAAAAAGAAAGCATAGTGAAGGCCTTGAATCTTGGAGTCTTTCGTATACTAGAAAAACCTTTTGAATTTGATGAATTTGAGCTGGCTATAAGACAGTCTTTAGCTCTTTCTAGTCTCAACGAAGTTCAAGAAAGTTTTGCCAACACTTCTGAGTCTTACTTAGCCACAACTAAAGAGTTGGTAGGGGCCTATCAAAAAGCCTTTCATGAAGCTGAGGACCTGTTGAAGCAAAACAAAATTGCCTTTAATAGCAATGCCGATTTGTCCATTGAGCTAGCACGCTTAGAAGCCAAGTTAGAAGGTTTGTCTTCTAAGTTAAAAGATCTTCAAGTTGAACACAACTATTCCCAAAGAATTTTAGGGCTCAAAAAAAATGTAGCCTAGGCGTTGAATTACGCTGATTTTTTAACTTTGGATTTTGCGAGGCCGTCTGCAACAGTTTTGGCGGCCAAAAATTTATTAACAAATTCGATGATGGTTGCCCGGCTGACAGCATCGATTCCGACAAACACTGCTCCCACATGACCTTCGAGATCTGAATACAATATTTGAGCGGCCAACATGACCTTTTGATTTAAGTTTGGGCTGTCGATTTCAACCCAATATTCTTTGCCGACTTCGATATTGCCTTCAATGATGATTCCGAAACCTCGCTCGCTAATCGTGCTAAGACGAGCTTTTATGGTGATGTCTCCATCGGTCAGCTTTGCTACACCCATTAGAGGTGCTCTGGGGTGCATACGTCTTGAGAGGTTTAGTGTTTCAATGAGCTCTTCGACCTCGTAAACAGTAGTCCACTCGTTTTCGTTGGCTCTTTTGACTTTGAATTTTGGTAGCTCTTGATGATGATTTCCTAAAACATGAACGAGTTCGTCAAATGGCATAGAGCCCATATCTTCGTTTTCTTTTTTAAGAGCCCAAGCTTGTTCGTATTTAGAATAGATATCGGTGTCTTTGTATTCAGCATGCCAGATAGAATAGGGCACCCATTCAGTTTGTCCTTTCCACCAGACATAAACTGAACTTGTATCAGCCTTTGATTTTTCGACCACATCATCACTAGAAAATGGGCCTCTAACTTCTCCGTTTTGGCAGATAAACCAACGAACTTCGATCATCTAAACTCCTAAAATCTTTATCGGAATATCTAAAGAAATTTAATAGGTATTTTGTCTGCGATCGAAGTCCTTATGGAGTGGTTGAACTCCGAAAGCTCGACGTCCGTCTAGTCTTTTTGAAAGGTTGAGATAAATTCCGTAAAAGTACAGAAGTAAAAATGTTTGAGCGATAAAAAATGAGATTTGCGAGGCAAAAACCCATATTGGGGACTTTATAAG
>CAZFYV010000261.1:0-5639 GCA_964523195.1 uncultured Pseudobdellovibrionaceae bacterium | reverse complement strand
TAGAAGCAAACTTTGAACGCTTGATTGAAGGCGCTGTATAAAGGCTTCCCCTAATCCTCCTGCCATTGCAGACAGAAACTCTTCTTGAAGGTTACCGTTAGTAAATATAGGCACAGGTGGGATAGGTTGAGTTGTTGTCTCACTTTGCTCTGAGATCCAAAGCAGGTCACCGACTGAAAACTTTTCGCAAATGAAAAAGAGTTCATCGTTGGATTCGCTTAGATTAAAAAACAAAGTAGCTATAAATTCATTAGGACCACAGCCAGTTACATTAGGATCATTGGTTAAAAATATTTCCTCCGAATTGGGTTTCAAATATTCTTTGATTTGAATGCCGGCAGTGATCATTTGATTCAAATCGGTTGGAGTGATTGTGCGTGCAGAGATTAGGTTGCCTCGGTGGTCACAAAAACAATACCTTTGAAACGAATCTAAAATTCGGTCTAGAAAATTTTGAAGATGAATACTGTTGTTGTTTTTACTCACTGATTTCCTTATCTACTGCGCCAGTTCTTTGTTGGAGCATGCTATCGAGCTTTTAAAAAAGTCTGCATTCTCTAAAAGGCGGCAATTAAAAGGTGCCTTGCCTTTTTCAACGAAGTTCAGAATCGTTTTCGCTAATGGACCAGCGAAATAAATGTCGTCACTAATTCTACTCAATACGAGTTCGTCTAAAATAAAAGTGAAGATTGACTCTTCGAGGGCTTCTTTGTCTTCGGCAATCTGTCCACGAGATGGTTGTTCTTGGTTGGAAAATGAAAACAATAATTCTTGCAGTTTAATATTTAATTTTGTTCGATCTACAGATTGAAGTGTATCAGGAAGTGACGAAGAACCTTTTGAGGAAATAATCAAATCTAAAACATTCGGTCTCAGAGAAGGAGAAAGTGCAATCGAACTCGACATCGGAGCATTGATGTCTACCATGGCCTTACCCCAAATACTTGAGCTGATAGTACTCGAGGGTTGAACTTTAAAGCGAGAGATTAAAGGCTGAGATCCTGATTCTGAGTTTTGGGAGACAAAGATAAACTCATCAAATCCAAAAAAGGCCATATCGGAGACCTTTGAGTTAACACTCATCCATTGCGTAATCACTTCTTCCAGTCCGCCAAAGCCATGAACGTTGTCGTTCGATTGCAAGCCAGAGTTATTCCATACTTTGATTTGAGAGTCTGGTAGGTGTGGCAGTAGTGACTCTAGGTCATCTTCGAGTAAACAAGAGTTAAACGCAGTTTGAAGAGCAAAAGTCCACCTTAAGACTTCATCATTAACATTCTTGTATTGAGAAGAATAAAAAACTTTATACCCTTTATCGATAAAGTAATTTGCAATTTCTATCTCATGATTAGGGTTTTTTGAGCTATTTAACAAGCAAATGCAAACAGTTTTGATTTCGTCCATTTCAAGTTTTGTATGGAGAGCTTCTAGTTCTTCGATTTGAAGACTTTTTTCTACTGTTCCATTACCATTAACTCGTTCGAAAATTGGAAACACTCGATCATGTGTGTTCACAAAAGAAATAAACTCAGAAGGAATTTGTTTTTCAGATATGGACTGCAATTCAAGCCAATGCTCCATACCGGCCGTTGTCAAAAGGGCCGGGCAATTAACCTGACCTTTTAAAACAAAAGGAAGTGTTGGGGCTCCTAAGATATGAGTCTCATCATAAGTCTGATTCTGCGACTGCAAAAAGGATTCTATCTCAGGTGTGATTTGTTTATGATTCCACTTAAATCGCTGTTGAGATGATTTCTGTGCTGTTTGGCCGGGTTCTGAACAGCAGAATTCTATGAATTCTGTTTCAATACTGATCCCGAGTACTTTAGGCATCTTGAATCCTTATCTTTTTATGCTAAGACTAGCTTTCAACTATAACAAGGAGCGGTCCCTGGTGAAAGTGTCTAAATATATTAGCAGTTTGATTCCCTATACCCCAGGAAAACCAATAGAGGAAACCCAAAGGGAATTTGGATTGACTGAGGTTGTTAAACTCGCTTCTAACGAAAACCCTTTGGGACCAAGTAAAAAAGTTTTAGATGCTATAGCCGAAGCTTCACAAAATCTTCACAGGTATCCAGATGCTTCTTGTCAAAAGCTTACATCTGCACTCTCCGAGTCTTTAGGAGTAGAACCAAATCAGCTCGTTTGCGGTAATGGCTCAAATGAGATTATAGACCTATTTATCAGAGTATTCTGTGACCCCGGTGATAGGGTATTGATGTCTGATAAATCATTTATAGCTTATAAGATTTGTACTCAAGCTGCCCGTTGTGAGAGCCATGTTTTCCCGATGGGAAATGACTTAAGAATAGATTGTGAAGCGATCTGCAATTATTTGGAAAATGATCGTAAGCCTGAAGATCGAATGCTTTTTATAGCCAATCCCAACAATCCAACAGGTACCTATTCAACCAAAGCTGAAATTGAAAAGATCTGTGAAATCAGTAGTAAATTAGACAATTTCTTGGTGGTTCTTGATGAGGCCTACAACGAGTTTGTTAGAGCGGAAGACTATCCAGATTCCTTGGATTTGGTTCGAAAGTACCCCCATGTTGTAAGTATGCGAACCATGGGTAAAGTCTACGGATTAGCAGGGATTCGCGTTGGCTATATGGTGGCGACACCAGAGCTTTGTGATTATGTTCATCGGGTAAGAAATCCGTTTAATGTTAATTCTTTAGCTCAAGCTGCCGGAATTGCAGCCCTGGGTGATCAGGATTATTTAGCTCGAGCACAAAAGATCAATTGGGAAGGGCTGGATTATTTTTATGGCGAACTGGAGTCTTTGGGGCTTCCATTTACCGAGTCCCAGGCCAATTTTGTTTTGTTCGATAGCAAGAGAGACGGGAAAACCTTAACTCACGAGCTTCTGAAGCGAGGAGTCATTGTGCGACCAATGGCCCCCTATGGACTAACTCGTCACATTCGTTTGAGTGTCGGTTTGCCAAGTGAGAATGAAAAGGCTATTGAAGAGCTGAAATCTGTTATGAAGGAAATTCCGGAGGTTTGATTTGTCAGGCGTATCACCGAGCTTAAATCCAATCATTACTATTGATGGCCCAGCTGCTTCTGGAAAGTCTTCGGTGAGCCGAGAAATCGCCAAGAACAAGGGATGGAACTGGGTTTCAACCGGGGCTTTTTACCGAGGTCTCGCCCTGGCTTCCATCAAAGCTGGAATTGACCCTGAAAACGAAGGAGCTCTGGTAGAGCTCGCGAGGTCTTCGAGTTGGTCAGTAGAGATGACCGCAGAAAAAACCATGGTGTTTATTGATGGAGCTGACGTAACCGATGAAATTAACAGTGAAAAAACTGGAAGTGTGGCTTCCAAGGTAAGTCAGCATCCAGGCGTGAGGGCAGCTCTCCTTCAACCTCAAAGAGATTGTGCTCTGGTCCCTCCTGGTTTGGTGGCCGAGGGCCGAGACTGTGGGACGGTGATCTTTCCTGAAGCTCATTTGAAGGTCTATCTGACGGCCGATTCCGAAAACAGAGCTAAGCGAAGAGCCATGGAACAGGGCTTGGAATTAGATCAGACTGTAAAGGATCAGCAAGAGCGCGATGAACGGGACGCCAAGAGAAGCACAGCTCCCATGCAAGTACCTGAAAACGCTTTGGTAATTGACACCAGTAAGATGGATTTCGCTGCTGTTTTAGCCAAAGTTCAAGAGGCAGTAGCTGAGACTTTCCCCGGGTAAAATTTACTTCTCTTTTTTTAAAGAAATCACTTTGACTTTAGGCATTTAGGGTCTATAAATACGGTCTCTCAAAATCAATGTGGCATTGCGTCCCTATATTCTGAGAAATTCTATGAGGCTCGGATCTCGATCCGTTTGCCGGAGGAGGTACAAATTTACGTTATGGCTGATAAAACAGACACAAAGAATCTGACAAAGGCACAAATCGAACGCCAGAAGATTCTTGCACTTTTAGATGAAGGTGAAGAAAAAAACTCTACAAGTAAGATGGACGAGTTCCAGGAACTTTTCGAAGGTTCACTACAGGATCGCGACTTTAAAGTCGGTGATGTTGTTACTGGTTCAGTGATTGAAGTTCAATCAGATTACGTCCTAGTAGACATTAACTACAAATCAGAAGGTCTTATCGACAAGTCTGAGTTTCGAGTGGTTGAAGGACAAGATCCAATCAATCCTGGAGACAAAGTTGAAGTTTACATTCAGAGCATTGAAAACGAAAACGGCATGCTTGTTCTTTCAAAAGAAAAAGCAGATATGCTTAGAGTTTGGAACGACATCTCTCGCGCAGCTGAAAACGAAGAGCTCATAGAAGGTACTATAATCCAAAAGGTTAAGGGTGGACTTAGCGTTGATATCGGCGTTAAAGCATTCCTTCCTGGGTCACAAATTGATCTCAGACCTGTAAGAAATATGGATGCCTACATCGGAAAGAAATTCCGCTTTAAAGTGATTAAGTTCAACAAGAAGCGTGGAAATATCGTTCTTTCTCGAAGAGCACTTCTTGAAGAAGAGCGCGAGAATTTAAGATCTCAAACTCTAGATACAATGAAAGAAGGATCTAAGGTTCGTGGTATCGTTAAGAATATCACTGACTACGGTGCTTTCATCGATCTAGGTGGAATGGATGGACTTCTTCATATCACTGATATGAGCTGGGGTCGCGTAAAGCATCCTTCTGAAATCATTAATATGGGTGACGAAATTGAAGTACAAGTACTCAAGTACGATAACGAGCGTGAGCGCGTTTCTCTTGGGCTTAAGCAACTTCAAGAGGATCCATGGGAAGCAGCAAAAGCTCAATACCCAGTGGATACGAAGTTACATGGAAAAGTTGTATCGCTTGCTGAATACGGTGCATTTGTTGAACTTGGTGATGGCATTGAAGGTCTAATCCACGTTTCTGAAATGAGCTGGACGAAGCGTGTGAAGCATCCGTCTCAAGTTGTGAATGTTGGTGACGAAGTTCATGTAATCGTTCTTGAAGTAGACTCTTCAAATAGAAGAATCAGCTTGGGTATGAAGCAACTTCAACCTAACCCATGGGATGAACTCGGAAAGACTTATCCTCCAGGTACAATCATTGAAGGTGACGTGAAGTCTATTACTGATTTTGGTATCTTTGTTGGTATCGAAGAAGGAATTGACGGACTTGTTCACATTTCTGATTTCTCTTGGACGAAGCGTGTGAATCATCCAAATGAGATGTTCCAAAAAGGTGACAGCATAAGAGCAGTTGTTCTTGGTGTTGATACTGAAAATGAGCGTTTCAGCTTAGGTATCAAGCAACTAGAAGCTGATCCTTGGGCAAATATCGATGAGAAGTATAAAGTTGGCTCTCAACACGACGTTAAAGTTACTAAGTTAATGGACTTTGGTGTTTTCGTTGAGCTTGAGTCTGATATCGAAGGTCTAATTCATATCTCTGAATTAAGCACTGACCGTATTAGCCAGCCATCTGACTTCTGTAATATTGATGATTCTGTTAAAGCAGAAGTAATCACTATCGATAAAGATGCACGTAAGATTGGTCTAAGTGCAAAGCTTGTTAAGCTTCGCCAAGAAAAAGGTGATGTCGAAGAATACATCAAGAAGGCAACTTCTACTTCTAAGACCACTTTTGGTGAAATGTTTGGTGATGCGCTAGAAGGTCTTAAGAAAGACTAA
>CAZFYV010000260.1:0-5644 GCA_964523195.1 uncultured Pseudobdellovibrionaceae bacterium | reverse complement strand
ATTTTGTTTGTAGCACACTCGATTTCAACTTCGCGCAATGTCTGAGTAAGAAGTCCGCTTTCTTCTTTAACACCAATAGCTTCACCAACAATAGAAATTTCAACAGGAACTCTAATTGCTGCAGTCATATCTAGAGCGTAAAGATCAACATGAATAGGCATGTTTGTTACAGGATCAGTTGAAACTGACTTAAAAAGAACTCTCAAAGACTGAGCTTCTTTAACATCTGACTCTGAAATCTGAAAAATAGTAGATTCGTGTTTTTTAGTACCGAAGCGCTCTACTGAAAGTAGGTCTATGGAGCACATAATATTTTCTTTAAGTTCAGGTCCATAAATCACAGTAGGAACATTTTTAGAGTTTCTAACTTTTTTATTGCCTCTGCGTCCAGTTTCACGGCTAGTTACTTTAATATTTAATACTTCTGAATTTGTCATTTTTGATAATCCTTCTAGTAATTTTAATCAAACAAGCTGCTTACGGAAGCGTTTCCGTAAATTCTTCGCATGGCTTCCGCAACCACGGGTGCCATAGTCGTTACTTCTATCTTTCCTGAGTTTTGTGCGGCTTCACTCAAGGGAATTGTGTCAGAGACAATAACTCTCTCAAGTTTTGAGGCCGAAAGACGGTCGATTGCAGGTCCAGAGAATAAGGCATGGGTAGCGACTGCAAAGACCTTTGCTGCGCCATTGTTGTGGAGAGAATCCACAGCTTGGCAAAGAGTTCCAGCTGTATCGATCATGTCGTCAACGATGATCGCCGTTTTATTTTCTACATCTCCAATTAAGTGGAGGGCTTTAGCTTCATTGGGGCCAGTTCTTCTTTTGTCGATAATCGCAATTGGTGCTTCGATTCTTTTAGCGAAAGCACGTGCTCTTTCCACTCCTCCAGAGTCCGGTGATACTACGACGTATTCATCACCATGACCGTAATTATCTCTCCAGAATCGGGCCATTGTTGGAATTGCAAACAAATGATCCACGGGAACGTTAAAGAAGCCTTGAATCTGAGCGGCGTGCAAATCGACGCAGACGACTCTGTCGGCACCAGCTGTGGTAATTAGATCTGCTACACATTTCGCAGATATGGGAGCTCTTGGCGCGACTTTTCGATCTTGCCTGGCATATCCGTAATATGGAATTACTGCGGTTATAGATCTTGCTGAAGCTCTCTTCAGAGCATCCAAAATAATAAAGAGCTCCATATAGCTTTCGTTTACGGGCGGGCAGGTACTTTGAATGACAAAGCAGCTATCCCCTCGAACGCTTTCGTGAATTTCAACTTGAACTTCACCATCAGCGAATCTTTTAAGAATACAATCACCCAATTGAACGCCAGCAGCTTCCGCAACCTTTTGAGCGAACAAAGGATTCGAATTACCAGTAAAAATTTTGAGTCCCGACATAGTGCATGGGTTTCGCATATCTGCATCAAAATGTCTAGAAATGATTAGGATTTACGGGGTCCTAGGGCTTCAAAAGGGGTCAGTTGACCCCTAGCATAAGTGAGCGATGGGTGAATTTGGCTCAGCTCGCTTCGCCAGATCAAAATAAACTCATTTACTCTGGTCTGAACCTTGCTCTGGATAGGAGTAGGCGACTATTGTGAGTTGTGATAAAAACATATTAGTTTAGAGTATTCGCGGACTTATTTAATTTGGGATGCGGGCATCGGGGAGGAAGTTATGGCGAAATCGCAGATCAAAGCTCTTTGGGGCATAGATCCTTTTAATAGTGTAAAAAATTCTAAGACGAAAGTGCTCGATTTTTTAAAGCAGTTGAATAAGACCACCCATGTAACAGTGGATGCTTTGTATTTTATGAGTGCTGAATCTCTAGGCGTTTTTCCATCGATGAACCCTAAAGAAACGTCAATCGTGGCTGAAAAAGCCCAAGCCCAATTGAATAAACTAGATGACCAAAATTCGGATTTAGATTTTAGGCACCTTAAGATCATAAAAGCGGCTTCAAAATCGAGTAAGTCTGATCCTGATCGACTTTCAGCCCAAGCAGTAAAAAACAAAAATGACTTTATCGTCGTTGCTAGTCACGGTCGTTCTGGTGCTCCAAGGTTATTTATGGGGAGTTTTGCAGAGTCACTTCTGCTCACGTCAAAAGTTCCTGTTGTGATCATAAATCCCAAAGCCAATGTTAAAAAGGTTCGCAAGATTCTGTTTGCTTCAGATTTGAGTGCCAGTTCAAAAAAAGCATTTGGTCCACTCACTAAATTAGCAAAAGAAACCGGGGCACAGGTTACGGTATTTCATAAGTTATTTGACCCTGCTGAGGCCATGGCTCAAACCGGAGTTTATATGGCTGGTGGTGGCTTTGTCTCACTAGAAAGTAATCTAAAAAAAGAACGTCAAAAACAAAGTGATCGCATCAAGAAGTTTGGAGCCTCTTTGTCGAACAAGGGAATAAAAGTAAAGCACAAGATCGTACAGCATTCAGGTCCTGTTGATGACCTCATCGTACAGTACGCAAAAAATCATAATTATGACATGATCGTCATGGGAACTGAATCTGGACGAGTAGCTACTTTTCTTTTTGGAAGTATTGCTCGCCAAGTTGCCAGATCGTCAGATGTTCCAACTATGTTGGTTCCAATAAAGTAATCTACTTTTCAAGAGTACTTGGGGTGGGTAAATTTCGAACCCACTCCATCAATTCCTTTTCTTGCCAATCACCTTGCCAAGTTACCTTTGGAAAAAGAGGTTCATTGTAACCTCTAGAGCGGTAGCGGTCGACCAAGACTGCGAAATAGAGTCGAGCCCGTTTTGACTTAAGAAGCTTGTAGCGTCCTTCTAAGTATGCGGAGTCAGCGGACGTTGGGAAGCCAATATGTGCGACGTTGGGGAACTGCAAAAGTTTGTCTGCAAAAATCAAACAAGCGCTTGCACAGTGGCCGTCTGTTAAGAAAAAGACTTCTGCTTTAACTGGAGAGGGGTAGGCATCATTTGAGGCCGGTGGAGGAGTGAGTTTTAGTTTATTCTTTAAACTAAATTGAATCGATTTTATTGAGGTTTGGATGGCCTTATAACTCGGAGAGTTTTTTAGGCCTTGTTTTTTTAGCTTCTTAAGAATCATTTTGTAGTGAGCTAAGTTTTCTTCACTCGCTCTGATTTGGCCATATCGTCGAGATGGTTTGGCAAATAAACGATAGCTTGTGTATTCTGGTGTAAAAAAACGATTAAGTATTTGGTCACCCCAGCGTGGAGCTCCGCCTCGATTGTGCCTTAAATCAAAAACAACTCGACGAGCATTTCGAGCTTGGGGAATAGACTTAATCAGTCTTTGAAAAAGTTGAACTTCTCTTTTTGTATTTAGATCAAAAGTAGGAATGCGAACCCAATAGATGCTTTTGCCAACTTTTCGAAATGAAAACTCCTGGGCGGTTCCGAAAGCGGCTTTATTAATTTGATCTCTGATAGTCTCTTTTGCTGTTTCGTATTTGAGTTCGAAAGATTTGAGTTCCTTGCCGATCTGAAAAAGGCAGTTCCGAGGTCTTTGAACAAATGGATTCTTATGGTCAAACAGAATATAAGGAGCGTAAAGGGCCCAGTGAGCTTCAAGATTAGGATTTCCCATAAATGGAAGTAAATCTGCCTGAATAATATCCAGTGCTTTTCTCCCGTCGCAGGATACAAGAACAGAGTCTTTTGGAGGAAGATCACCAAAAACTTTCGTATTCTTCGAGCTCGAGTGAACTATAAAGTTCTGCTTACGATAAGAGATGATCAAGCCAGACCATTCTAGTGAGGGGGCTCCCAGCGAAGGGTCGAATTCGAAATTAAGGTGGCTGTCTTGAAAACCCTTTACGTAATAGAGAAGAGCATACCTATAGCCATCAGCTGATTGAATTCGTTCAATTAGTTTTTTAGTCTCTGATGTACCTCTTAGAATCCAGTCTCGGAAAAAAGGGTTCTCTCGATCGGCTGGACCAGGATGATGGTCTTTTAGAATTTGGTTGATGTGGTTTAAATCTTTAAGGGCAAGTGCTTTCCAGTCGACAGAGGCATGTGCCGTTACTGCTTTCAAACAAAAAAATAATAAAAACAAAAAGCCAAAACGCAAATTTAACCCTTCATCTTGTCTAAAAGTCTTTTGAAAGCCATCGAGCGGTGAGAAATTTTATTTTTTTCACCGGGTTGAAGTTCAGCTAGAGTCTGTTCAAAGCCTTCAGGGATAAAAACAGGATCGTAACCAAAACCACTGGTGCCCTGTTGCTTCATTGAGATTTTACCTTTGAGTTCTCCATCAAAAATATGTTCGTTACCTTCCGGATCAAAAACTACGAGACTGCAGTAAAAGCGCGCATCACGTTTTCCGGGAGTCCTTATTTGCACCATCTTTAAGAGTTTTGCTACGTTTTCAGAGCTTTGAGCTTTTTCTCCGGCGTATCGAGCCGAGTGAATTCCTGGCAATCCCCCGAGGCCTTCGACTTCGAGACCTGAATCTTCTCCAACGACCCAGACGTCATTTTTTACTGCTTTAAGCGACTTGGCCTTGATTCGTGCATTGGCCTCGAAGGTATCTCCATTTTCTGGTGGAAAAGTAAACACATTAAGATCTAAAGGTGATTTAACTTCAATGCCGTGAGGCTTAAAAAGGTTTTTATATTCAGAAAGTTTTCCGCTATTTGATGTGGCGATCCAGATTTCCAAAGTGACTTCCTATGAGTTGATTTCAATGCCAGCATTTTTAAAAAGCTCGCGTTGTTGTTTAAAAATTTCTTGGCAGCCCTTATTGGCAAGTTCAATTAGACCGGAGAGATCTTTTTGAGAAAATGTTTTCCCTTCAGCAGTCCCTTGAATTTCGACAAACTCTCCGTTATCAGCCATTACGAAGTTCATGTCCGTTTCAGCTTCGGAGTCTTCAACATAGCAGAGGTCGAGTAAAAGTCCTTGTTCTGCAACACCGACACTGACTGCAGACACCATGTGGTTTATTGGGAGCTTCTTAATGTCACCCGTTTTAACTAGGTGGTTGAGCGCCATAGTGAGTGCTGCTGCACCTCCACTAATTGCTGCCGTTCTTGTTCCCCCATCTGCTTGGAGGACATCACAATCGACCATGATTTGTCTTTCACCTAAATCGTAAAGATTGACCATTGATCGCAAAGAGCGGCCAATAAGTCTTGATATCTCTTGGGTCCTTCCACTGTTGGCAGCTTTGTCTCTTCGAATCCGATCGTGGGTGGATCTCGGTAGCATTCCGTACTCGGCGCTAATCCAGCCTTTTTCGGTTCCTTGAAGCCACTTGGGAACACCTGAGTCTATTGAAGCTGTGCAAAGAACTCGAGTCTCGCCAAACTCAACCATGACGCAGCCTTCTGCATACTTGGTCACGTTTGGTGTTAATACAATAGGTCTAATTTGATCGTTTTTTCTTCCATCTATACGCATGAACTTAATTTAGGCTCAGTACTGGGAGTTGTCTACGATTTCTTTGTATTCCTTTAGAGCGGTATAGATCTGTTTTACGATTTTATTTTGATAGGAATCCCGGTGAAGTCTCTTTGCTTCCTTCTCGTTGGATAAATATCCCAATTCGACGAGAACTGTGGGTTTTTCGACTTGGTTTAGCAGAAAAAATGGGGCCTGACGTACAGCGTGACTAGACTTTCTAGAATAGGGAATATTCCA
>CAZFYV010000259.1:883-5686 GCA_964523195.1 uncultured Pseudobdellovibrionaceae bacterium | reverse complement strand
CCCTCGATATGTGGTATTTTGAATTTTCTCGCTAAACGCTCCGAAAAAGTAGTTTTCCCAATTCCTGGAAGTCCGATAACTAAAAACTTACTGTAACCGGGCAAATCACTCATCAATTTGCCCCAATACTTCTTTTAAACAAATCCAAGGCAATAAAAAACAGTTTCTCTTCCTCAAGGAAAGATTCATCCCTGAAAAGTCAAATTCTCCCGATTTCTGATTCCGACCCTCAACACTTTTTGATGCGGATACAGGTGACGTCACTTCTCGAACCACTTGATTAATCTTCTTAAATGCGTAGTCCAAACTTTGATCATCTATCGTCTCAGAAAGAATAGAGCCTGATGCAATACAAATTGGACACCCCACACTCGTTACTGAAATACTAGAAATCCGCCCCTGGTTACTGGCAATTCGTATCTCTACACTATCCCCACAACTCGGATTTTTTACCGTATGAGAATTAGAAAACTGATCTAGAGGCAAAAAGTTTCGCGGGGACTTGCAATGGTTTCTAATGGTATTTTGAATATTCACGGATTCTCCTTTTTACAAGAAGAGTCCCCTTGCCTATGACATTTCACTAGCTCTAAGGCAATGGATAAAGCGACTTCACCTGGCGCTTTTCCAAACCCCCTCAATCCGCAAGGTGAAAACAGGGTTTTCTCCGACAACCAAGAAGGATTATCAGTCATAAGACTTGAAACTCTATGTTTAGAAGCTACAAATCCTATATAACGAGTATCGTTTGAAATCGAACGAGATATTAAAATGTCTTCATTCAGGTGGTGAGAGCAGAGTACGACTGACTCTTTATTGATTTCTACAGTTTGAGCAGAAACGGGGCTAGGATTAAAACCATCTCTAATTGGCGCCTCTCGTAAACTCAGATTTTCAACCTCAAAATCCAATAAATTCAAAATTCGTGATAATGAAAATGCGATGAGATTTTCACCTATGATAGTAACTTGACGATGATTTAACCTTGTGTCAGCGCCGGTTATTGCCAGAGTAGATACTTGCTCTGCGCTAAAGTGATCATATAATTCTGTTTCAAAATCTGTAGCTGTCTTAGCATTAACGAAGTCAAACCTGACATCCAGTACTTCCGCAAGCGCTTCCCATTTCAATTGATTGTTATTGGTAGAAACTTCAACTCTTTTACTTGGAAGAATAGGGTTAATAAATATTTTTACTCTGCCTCCACATGGAATTCCCAGCCCCTCTATATCGTCATCAAGAATAATATCTAAAGAATGAGGTTGAGGCCCCTGAGATCTAATACTGTCAGTTATTTCTCCATGAAGACATCCTCCACCGATCCAACCTTCAGAATAAATTCCAGACTCATCGAACACAGCACTACTACCCAATGCTGCCGACGATGAGCCTTCAACCTCTACAACTGTGGCTAAGTAATTCGCCTTTCCATTTGAAAAATCAAACTCTCTAATTACTCGCAAACTTTTCCGCCCATGATATAAAACGATTATCGACGTCGAAATAACTGCCGGGATTCAACGATTCGTAGAAAAAGCTTCGATACCTTTCGTCGGTGAAGGACTTTTTTATATCGATCCTGCCTTCTGTTTCCATGGAAATTGATTTCAATGTTGAAGCTCGCGCTAGAACTGGATGACCAATCTCTGGTAAAACAGCTGGCCTAATAAAATCTAAGTCTCTACGGAGAAACTCATCATACATATACTCAAACTCATCCATTGGTATAAATGGCATATCTCCCAAAAAAATTGCCAAATCAATGGCAGATTCGGGTAAAACTTCTATTCCTAGTCTTAATGATTCACCAATTCCCAACTCCGGCCTTTTATTTAGAACAAACTTTAAATTTTTATACTCTCTTTTTAATTCAATATGGCTTTTTGTAACAAAAATAATACTTTCAAAACTGAAAGAAGAAATATTTTGTATAGTTAGTTCTTGTAAACTAGGTGAACCTAAATTGTATTTTGCCTCAAGTTTGTTGCCGAAATATCGCTTACTCAAGCCTGAAGCAAGAACTATGGCATGGGGGCGATGGTTATACTGACTTACCACTTTTAGAAACCTCCAGTATTGATTTCAAAATTCGCGGATAAGTTCCACATCGACAAAGGTTATTCATTCCCTCATCGACGTCTTGTTTGGTTAAATTCTTTTTTGATCGAATCAGAGATATGGCAGTCATAATTTGTCCAGACTGACAGTATCCACATTGTGGTACACGATTCTTAATCCAAGCCTCTTGTACTGGATTCAATTCACCCTTTTTTTCTATCCCCTCTATAGTTGTAACGTTTTGACCATTTACTGCAGAGACCGGTAAAGAGCAGGATCGAATAGGTTGTCCATTCAAATGTATCGTGCAAGCCCCGCAAAGCCCTTTTCCACAACCAAATTTGGTTCCCGTCAGATTGAGCTCATCCCTTAAAACCCAGAGCAGTGGCTGAGAGGGATCTACATCAACAGATACTTTGCTTCCGTTTACTTTAAAAGAGACTTTCATTAGACTTCCATTCTCATATCGGCGTTAGATTTCATACTGTCTATGAGCAAAGCACGCAGTGCAGGTATGACCATTCCTGGTTTTCCGTCACTGATCTTCGCCCCATCAAATTGAACAACAGAAACTACAGATAAAGTAGTGCCTACCATTCCGACTTCTTTGGCCGACAATATATCTTCTCTACTAATGTCAGTAAAAACAGCCCCAGATATTTCTCCACTGGCAACTAATCGATCTGCTAGATCTAAAGTATGAATTAAAGTTGTTCCCCTCAAAATATAGTTGAGGTTAGGGACTTTCAGCATATTTTTATCATCGACTATAAACAGATTTTCAGTAGCACCTTCCGCGATATGCCCATCGGATGTCATTGAAATACTAAAATCCACATTCTTTTGCTTGGCTTCAAACTTCATCATGACATTTGGCAAATAGTTACAACTTTTTATCGTGCAAAATGGCTCGGGCTTAGTTGGAACGATTGAGGTATGAGCCGTGACGCCATTTCTTAACCACTCTTCTTTTAGCAATCCCATCGGAGTAGCTACCACATAAATTTGACTACCAACAGTTTGAAAGGGGTCTGGAGTGAAACTTCCTGGCCCCCTGGAAACATAAAGTCTTATAATAATGTCTTCTTCTTTATGTGGGCGAATAAGTTCCTTACAAATTTCGATGAGCTCAGAGCGATTGACTGGCAATTCAAGTTTTATCATTTCGGCAGACCTTTGAAGGCGTGCCCAATGTCCCTCGAAATCAAAAATTGCTCCATAAGAGTAACGAAAGGCTTCAAATACACCGTCCCCACGATGGACCATATGATCATCAATTGGTACCATCATCATTAATGGGTCATCTGTGAAACCGCCAAACCAACTCGAGTACATTGAAAAATACTTGCGATTTATATCTTGGCTCTTATCTAATCTTTCAAAAATTTCTTCTCTATTCTTCCATGAATGCATAATAGTAATGCTACCAAAGACAGTCCCATTGAGAACTTTGAAAGAGACATTTGAAGCAGTGCAGTGATCAAAAAAAAAGGACCACCAACGAGCAACATAAAATTGCTCGTTGGAAGTCCAAGGCACAGGGTTTGGGGACAAAATGGGTGCTTTCGCACCTCGTTTTGACCAATTTCAATGAGGCTCTTTCTCATTATGAAACGAGATCGCTCAGATTTTATGAATTCCCCACCCTACTATGATACAAAGCTCGTTCCAGCTGTGAATAGAACCAGATTGATCCCACCGTCAAAGCTTGTGACAGTGGTCAGATAATAACCAAACTTATCGAATTCGAAATAAAATTTTTATGGGTGTAATAAGAAAGTAGTTCACTTTTACTGTTTTTTAGATTCCGTATCACCAGCCGCTGCGGGAGCAACAATACTATCTTTAAAACGAACGACTTTAACTTCTACTCTAAAAATCCCGTATTTGTTTGCCGGCATTCGCTCTATGAAAACGCCATTTGCAGAAGAATCACTGGTTGCCCAAAGCTTATTCCCTAAATATATGGCCACAAGGGTCCCCTGGCTTGAAATCGCCAAATCTCCATTTTTGAGTATTCGACTATCTAGGCTATTAATCGACTGGAACGTGCCTATAACCTTCGTATACGGGTTCTCATTGAGCATAAGAGTACTGAGGGCAATCTTTTCCATCCAGACCGAGTAAGCTCTTTTCACCAAGCCTACTTTTCCTTCGAAAAAGGCTAATTTAAGATAGGTTACAATCAAAGACCTTCGCACCAATCCAGAGGAATCCATCCCTAAGAAACTCTCTCCTCCAAATCGGTATCTCACCTTGTTATAGCTCTTTACCTGACTTACAAACCTATTGGTAAATTGATTTGGATTAGGCGGCCTAAATTCAGAGTTATATACTGCAACAGCAAACCCAACATAGATCAGCCCCAAGACAACTCGCCCCGGCGTCTGTTTATTGAGCAAAATGGAGGAAATCATAAACCCAAAAATGGATAGATGACCGAGGGCTCGGTAGGTTGCATTGTTAACCGGATTGATTATGAGACCTATGACTCCAATGGCGCATATAATAAATGAAAACCAGATAAAAAAACGCGCAAAACCTCCACCTGAAGATTTTGGTGCCTCTCTTTGTGGTGATGGCTCAAAAGGATAGTCATTCATTCAATTGTCCCCAAATCCCTTTGCCGTTATTATATCAATCACAGGGATAATATGAAGCTTTTCGTACAAAAATTCTTACAAAAAACGGTCGATCAGATATGGTCCCGAATCCCATATTCAAGGCCCGATAAAGCGTTCAATC
>CAZFYV010000259.1:0-873 GCA_964523195.1 uncultured Pseudobdellovibrionaceae bacterium | reverse complement strand
AGCCCATCGAGGATTAAATAAAGCTGAAGAACTGAATAAAAAAGAAAAAGTTAACGAGAATTCAATGAGAGCTTTTGAACTCGCAAAAGAGAATAATGTTCCCGCAATAGAATTTGACGTTCAATTCACAAGGGATTTAGTTCTTGTTGTTAACCATGACCCTGACCTTTATCGAGTTCATGGAATACCCAACAAAATCCAAGACTTAACCTATGATGAACTAAAAAAAAGATGCCCTGAAGTCCCTCGCCTTGAAGATGTAGTTGAAACCTTCAAGGGACTAACTAAGTTTTTCATCGAACTTAAAGTATATAATCAAGGGCACATAAAATATCTCAACAAAGCTTTAAGTACTACTTTAAGTTCTCTTGCTCCTTTGGAAGACTTCTACTTTTTATGCCTTAAACCAGAAGTCTTCTCCTCACTCTCAAGCTTTCCGAAAGAATGTTTCCTTCCTGTGGCCACGACCAATATCAAGGAGTATTTCAAAATACCATTGGACGATTTTCCATTTGGCGGTCTAACTGGGCACTATTTACTGATGTCTGACGAAATGGTTCAGCAGTTAAAGAGTAAAAACCTTTTTGTAGGAACAGGCCAGATTCCTAATTACAGAGTTGCCTATAGGGAGATTAATAGAAAGGTCGATTGGCTCTTCACCGATCGACCTTTACATCTGTTAAACAAATTAAACTATTAATACATTTTTATTGTGTTGTATCCGAGATGTTTCCAGAGCCGTTTAATGTCTTTTTGGTCTTAGAACCAATGCTACCTAAAATATCTGGCAGTTCCACCCCTGCTTGCTCGGCTAACTCATGCATTGCCGGAAGTGATCCAATCAAAGATCTTAAAAAGGCCGAAGTGGAAGAC
>CAZFYV010000258.1:0-5755 GCA_964523195.1 uncultured Pseudobdellovibrionaceae bacterium | reverse complement strand
GCCTTTCCTGACTTCGAAATAGCCAAAAAACGTATAAAATAGAAGCATGAAGGATTTTAGACAACTTCAAGTTTTATGTACGATATTAGTTCTTAGCTTTTTACTTCCGGCTTGCAGCTTAATTAATCCTAAGAGAGTTGATAGAAACAGACCAGCTCCCAAGGTTAAGGATCTTCCTTATAAAGCTCGTAGTTCCAGCCTTGCTCCTTTGAGAAAAAGAGTAGTGGTATTACCTTTTTTAAATGAAGCGGCTAGATCGTCGGAGCAAGTCTCAAAACTGGCTCGGAAGATTTTCATTGATAGTCTTTATAGCTCGGACCAATTTGTATTGGTCACGCCCAATGATATTTTTGAAGACACTAACAAATATGCGGCTAACAACACATACGACCTCGAACGAATGGCGATGGATGCTCGTAAAAAAGGGATTTCGGCCATTATTGAAGGGAAGATCATCTCAATAAAAACGAGAAGACTAGGTGATTCTATAGGTCTATTTAGGCAAGTTAAAGCGCAAACAGAGGCACTAATCTCAATTCGTGTAGCATCAGCAAGATCAGGAAAAATTCTTCATGAAGAGCGAAAAACTGCGACAGTCCAAGCCAGTACGACTCGTGTTGCAAAGTATTCCCACACCGATCGATTTTTAGAGCAGGATCCCAACCTTGTGTCCGCAGTAGTGACAAAAGCCTTTAGAAACTCTTCAATCCCTATAGTTAGAGCGATTGAGAAAATCTCATGGGAAGGTCGAATCGCGAACATTCAAGGAGAGAGAGTTTTTATTAATGCAGGTCGCATGACGGGTATTCAACTCGGAGATATTCTGCGAGTGACCGAAGAAGGGCGTGAAATCTATGACCCAGCATCTGGTGAGCTCATTGGCAAGGTTCCTGGACGCATGAAGGGCACAGTGGAGATCATTAGCTACTTTGGAAAAGACGGTAGCATAGGGCTTGTTCACTCGGGTTCTGGTTTTTCCGAAAACGATCGAGTGGATCTCTACTAAAAACTGACCTATATTTCGAACCAATCAATATTCAAACAAGCAAGGGTCTCAGACTCACTTTCAACAACATCACTGGTACACTGGTCGATCACTTGAACTAGATGCTTTCTAATTTTAGGTAATAAGCTTTTGGATAATGAGTAGGGGCCAGTGAAAAACATTTCATTCCGATGATCAACACTACTCATTTTTTCTATGGCTTTTAGCCTCCAGTTCATATGATGTCTGGTGACCAAAGGTGAGTCTGCTCCAATATGAATTCTTGCGGGCCCCATTGAGAGCTTGTTGTTTTCTTTTACACATAAGTTATTTTGTAGGAGAAAATCGACAACTCGTTTTACTAAATTTAAAGGTAAATCGAGGCGTCTCGAAAGTTCTTCAACGGTATTGATCTCTGGCGAATCAGTACCAAGACGGATCCCGCTATAATACCAATTTGAATAAAAAATAGCCCTCGTCTCTTCAGTAAGTTCCTTGTCTTGCTTTAAACGCTTTTTTAGGTCTAAGGATTTAGTTCTGACCTCTTTTATCTTTTCTTCAAAATATTGTTCGAGCCGGAAGTTTCCAGCTCTACTTTTTTGAACTAACAACAAAAAGTATTCCGACTCCAGCTCTGAAAACCCTAAATACTCGGCTGTATCCCACGCTTGCTCCACGGTTAGCTGCTTATCACCTCTATATATTTGACTTAAAACCACGTTGTGTAGGCCCAAATGTTGAGCCATCTTCGTCCACTGACCGCGCCCTTTCTTAGGCATTTCAGAAACTAGACCAGTTACTATCGCTTTATAATCATCATTCTCAAAGATTTCCATACTAGTATTTTCGGGCACTTAGACTTCAAATTTAATAAAAAAATTAAAAAAAGCCTTAAAAATTAAATAAAAAGACCTAGAACCACATAGACGCGCCGTGTAAATTCTTCCTTGTCAGTGAGACGAGAAAAAGGAGTTTTAAAATGAAAAATACCCATCGTTTATTAGTGAGCATAATAGGAGTCTTGTTAACTTTTAGCCTTCAAGCCAATGCTGAAGGTTGGATAACAGAAGAGCAAAATTCTTCACAAGCAGAAATCGAAGAGGCTCAAGAGGCCCTTAATGAAAAAGGAATCCAACTTTTTGATCAAAATGAAAACTGTCAGTTAACCCTAAGCCGCGTTGTCGAAGGTCGACTCATCATTACTTTTGATGGAATCAAAAAGCTTAAAAAACAAGGTGAATACGTTCTTTTTACCTTCCTCCAAACTGAGTGCGTTGGAGAACAGGACTGCATTAACTTCCTTTTAGAAGGAAAAGTTAACTTGAATACAGGTCAGAAAACCGTAGAGAAAATGGGAATTGAGCACTCATCTAAGACCGACCAACAAGGTTTAGAAGCTGGAGCGGACCAATACGACTACTCTGAAGAAAATTTGAGCAATCCTGAAACTCAAGAAGAAAAAGTTAGAAATTTTGGAAACCAAGGCAAGCCTTTAAACACTGTGAGACCTCTGATCATGTACACCGAAGTCGCTACAAATACGCTTATTCCTTCTATCGTATGTAGTGCTGGAGAAATGAGTGATGACGAACACAAACCAATCGAAAGACAATTTAAATAATTTATTAACCCTAGGCGCGAGATCTTCTCAACTGTAAAACAGCTTTCCACGCGCCTACAATTACTGTCACCTCCCATCCCAATGTCCCCTGAGGCGGCCCTCCAAGGCCGCCTCACCCCTTTTAAAGGTCAATTAATAGGGATCAAAATTGCATAGGTATATGGGTGGAGAATTGCGAGAAAATGATGTTTAGAAGCCTTAAAAACACTATAAAACTAAAGCTTTTAGGTCTAGGCCTTCTTGCTGCTGTTTTTTTGCTCGCTGCCTGTAAAAAGGACTCTAAAACCACTTCAGATACAAACATCCCTAATCAAACCCTTCAGCAGACTCAAAGCTTTGATCGCACCGTAGAACCTTCAGGAGTCGGAGTCAGTCATATGGGAGGAGCTGATACGGGCGGGGGAGACGGACTCAAGTCGTCTCCCGAAGATGTTTATGAGACTTTAAAAAAAATCAAAAACAAAGTCCTTCCTTTAGCTTTTTACAGGCTCTCAAAGATGATTGAACCAGTAAGTGATGAGCGAATATATCAGCCGCAAGAAGCTATTCCCGACGACTTAAAACAGATGATAAAGTCTATGATTGAAGGGAATCGTTTTAACACCAATACAATTTATCAAGACATTAAAGAAACGACCTGGAGAATCGTCGTCGACGGGCCATGCTATGATCGAGCAGGAGAACCCCACGATGCTTCCGAACAAGAGGATGGTAAAATCTGTTTTTCTTTACCTCGTCTTTTAGAAACGCCGAAGCATACTCTTGAAAAAGAGCTTGCTGCTCTAGCGGCCCACGAACATGCCCATCGGTATGACTACTGGGACGAAGGAGTTAAGATCCAAAATTTCTTCTTACGGACCACAGAAGAATATAAGAGTTTTAGAAATTTTGTAAACCCGGACTCTTCAACAATTTCTAAAATGTATGCTGAATTGCTCAGGGTCCGAATCGGAGCACAAGAATTAAATGCCCTGTTATCGGGTAATCAAAAACTGATTTCTAAAAGAATCAACAGAATTGGAGAAATCGATCTTGAACATCAGTATCAAGCGCCGGATAGCCCCTCTGATCAAGATGGAGCTACCAATGGCTACCAAAGCCCGCAAGAAGCTCAGGTTGAAGAAAAGACCTCGGAACAACATCATTCAATCTTAGAGTCATACCAACTAGATGAGAATTCCTATTCAAATTTCGAAGATCTTGAAATACCAGATGTCATGATCTGCTCCCATATTGGTCGTCTTTCTGGCCTACTTTCTAATGTTTTTGGTGGTGGAGATGGACTTGAATACGACTCTAGCGGAGAAGGTGTAATGTTGCCCCCAAGTTACTGGGTTATCACAGGCCGCCTTTCACAGAGAGTTGCTGGAGCCTTTAGCTTCTGTGGCTTCTCAGTAAGTCACGGATACGGCGTAAAAGCAGATCGAGTGCATATAGATGGTCCATATTTTCAAGCCGTACAGCTCAGTGATAGAGACCACCTGACGGAAATATTAGGCCTTGTAAATACCGATGCTACAGAGCTCTATAACAAAACTAAAGACTATCTCTACGGATGGGGCGCTGGAATTGGCAAAATTCCCGAAGACTTAAGTCACACCATCAGTATCGAGGACAAGAACGGGCAAACCTCTGAGTTGCCTGAGGCAAATTAACCAAAGCCAATCTTTACCCACAAATATATTAGTGTTATTCCATAACAGATGAAAAATATCTGGATGGGAAATATTAGCTACGAGCAAGGACTGGAAAGTCAGGCCCAATGTGTTGAGTCCGTAAAAGACCAAGGCACTCCCGTAGTCATCGGCTGTGAGCACCCCTTTGTCATTACACTGGGAATTCGAGGAAAAGAGTCTGAAGATCTTAACACTGACCTGATTAATTCTCTAGACGAACAACAAAAACCTCATTTGGTTCATGCTAAACGGGGAGGCCAAGCAACCTTGCATAGTCCTGGTCAACTCGTCATATATCCTATTGTGAATTTGAGAACCCACGGCTTATCAGTTCGTGAATATGTTCACTTTCTCGAAGAGACGACCTTGGATCTCCTTAGGCATATAGGATTAGCTGCAAAACGTTGTCCTAATGAACCAGGAATTATTGGACCCAATGGAAAGCTTGTTGCCTTTGGTATTCGAATACAGAACGGTGTCGCTAGTCATGGACTCGCAATAAATTCTCATAACGATTTAGACTTATTTAAGTGCATAAGATCATGTGGTGTTCCAGACCGAAATCACGACCGCGTAAGTGACCACATTCACAATGTCTCAAATGAAATACTTTTTGAACTCTGGACCAGGTACTTTTCAAAAAGCCTCCCTACAGAAGCTTTTGAATGGTCTCCCCCGAAGACCGAAGGCCTTGAAATCACTGAGGTCTTACCCAAAGATTGAAGCTTGACTTCGAACGGAAATTTAAACATATTAGGCATTCTTGATGTGATCGCTTGGCGCAGTTGGTAGCGCATCTCCTTGACATGGAGAAGGTCAGTGGTTCAAGTCCACTAGCGATCACCAATTTCTTCCCAAAAAATATTTCCATTTTTGTAGTCGCTTTTGAATTCTTTTTATTAAATGGGTTTTGAAGTGAAAGTACTGGGAATCAAATGATCAGATATTATCCAAAAGAAATTTACAGTAGCGAATTCTAGGCATTTAAGTTATTTCGAACCCATGAACTTCTGTATTAAAGTCCTTTTGATACTTACTTTTTCACTTCCACTAATGGCTGAGGATTGGTCTTTGGATTGGAATCGTTCCCATACTCAACGTACTCAATCACTTGGATTTATCGATCAAAATTCACGAGTCGAAAAGGGAATTTTTAGGGTCTTTGCAAATAATTTAGAGTTTAGGGTCAGAGTGTTTGGGCTAACGAATTCTGGCCCCAGTATCGTGCTCCTGCACGGATTTCCTGCAAGCTCAATAATGTGGAATGAATTCGCTGAGAGTGCCGCAGAAAGGGGCTATCGAGTTATAGCCTATGATCAACGAGGATATAGTCCCGGAGCTCGTCCAAAAGGTAAAAATAACTATGTGATCAATCACTATCTGAACGATTTAGTTTTAATCACACAAAAGTTAGGAATACGTGAGTTTCATCTTGTAGGACATGACGTGGGCTGTGTCGTTGCTTGGGGTGCT
>CAZFYV010000257.1:0-5791 GCA_964523195.1 uncultured Pseudobdellovibrionaceae bacterium | reverse complement strand
ATCGCATTGCCATAGGTGGATTTGAAGAAGGTAAAAAGGTTTACCGAATTGCAAAGTATTTTAAAGAAGGTCCACTAGCTAAAGTGATCTCAACTGTCCACGTGGTTGGTATGAGCTTAGGCGGACATGCAGCTTTGTATAGCAGTTACTACAATGACTTTAATCCTATTAACGTCCACCAGAACAAAGCCACCGATCGAGCCATCGATAGTATTTTTTCACTATGCCCAGTTGTGGATCTGGAAACTTCTATCACAAGATTATTCCAACAAGACATCAATGGTGCATTAATGCGAATCATCTTTTGGTCTGAGCTGGAGAGCATAACAAAAGTTATCCCAATTTTAGGTGATATATTTAGACCTGACGGCAGCTTGGCTAAAAACCCAGATTTACCGACTAAAATTGCTGAACAAGCTTCGGGTTTTCTAAAAACTTCCAAGAAGTCTTGGAGACTGGCACCAGAACAAAACACCCCCGTTGTAGACGACAAACAGTTCTATGGTCTCAACCACTTCAACCAGTACGCACTTCAAGTCAAAGACACGCCCGTAATTACCAGTGGCTCAAAAAATGACTGGGTGGTTTTGTACGACCAAAATTCAAAAGTGCTTTACGAACATCTAGAAAAAAATCCCGGTATTTCTTCAATTGAGCCCCTCCCGGTGAGTTTCGGAAACCACTGTGCCTTTAGCCAAGGTTATGGCTGGAGGAATATTACAGCTTTGTTTCGAAGCTTTATTTTGAAAAATGCTCCAGAGATTCTGTCTAAAAAAAGAGAGATGCAGCAAGCCTTCATTCCAGCTTTTCAGAGATTTAGCTTTAATATACAACCTCAAGAAAAATTGATCGAATCTCGATGGACATTCAAACCATTTAGAAATATGGCTCAAATCGAACTTAGCATCTTCCGCGGAGATCGAAAAAGGTGTGAAGAGGAGACCATTCAAACCACAGAAGGAAAATGTATTCGGACAACTTCTGCCATGGTAAATATTCTTGATTTACCAATGGAACTTCGACGCATTCCTAGGACAGAAACTGAAGCAGAAGAACTCGCTCGTTGGGCAAATACAAATATTGAACTTCTCGATGAAGAGGAAATGCTGGTTAAAGATTCAGGAAAAATGCCAACTACAATTCGATGGGCTAGCTATCGCTAGCTCATAGACCGAGTCATTATCACTCAATTCGCTTAAAAGCTGCTGACATCACTAGCAGCTTTTTCACAGCACTCTCTTTTTGAGATTTCAAAAAAATCTTCACATTTATTAAGAGCTTGTGTTCATAACATAGTAAACATATTCGAATTAGGTTTTTTATAACCTATTAAGCCTTACAGAAGACCATTTCTTTATAGCTACGGATAGACTTTAGCTTTCCGTGAACAACTCACACAGAAGTGTATCAAAATGTAGAATGAATATTCCCATTACCTCCCTTAGATTAGTGAATGGAGAAATGACATCAAACTATGAAGGAGGTTCGGTTGGATATTTCCAAAAACCACGCCTGCTGGAAAAAGTTTCTCGCAGAAGGTGAGAATCTAGAGTTTTCCAATTTGGCGACAAAAATGATGAGGAAGCGCTGCTTGATGCTGATAAAGCTCAATCCCGGCGATGACTCAAAAATCGATGAGGCTAAAAGTATTGCCATTGAGTTTTTCAATGCCAATGCAGGGCCAGCCGTCGAAAAAGACCTACAACAACTAAAAGCAGCCTAACAACAAACAGGAGCGGAACGTATGAAGAAAACAATGTACAGCCTCGATGAGGCAAAAAAAGTACTCTCTTCTGATGGCCTGTTTATGGTTGCAGGAGATGAGAATCTTTTGAAACAACTTCCAAATGGAAATTGGATAGGTGGTACCATTCCCTACTTTATCGGCCAGGATGGTGGTGTCACCACGAAGGATTTTGTCCAAGTCACTGAACTCGACTCGAGACTTTCACTTAAAAAACTAGCAAAGTATGATGAATCTAATCTAGATCAAGTCACAAAGGATTATCCTAAAAATGGATCTTCGTTTATTGTGATTCCCGCTTTTTCTAAGCCTCATATTCATTTTGCTCAACACGCACTGAATTTTGATGGCTTATTTAACTCTCCTCTGGTGGGGTGGATTGCTGGTTTTGACCTGAATCAAGAAGGTGCTAGTGCTAAAGTAGTAAACGGACTCACTGGCGATATACTCGATCAAAATGCACTTGTATTACATTGCGAATTAGAAAGTCGGTACACCGGGCAAATTGAAATCATTAATCCATTTAGTATTGATGATAGTGGACCCAAAATCGAATTTCCTGAAATCAGTATTCAACCAAGCGCCTGCCTTATAGATGGAAAAGAGGCAAATCTAGCGGAGTATATGGCGGAGAACAACTACAACGTTCAACTGCCATTAATCACTGATTTTTCTGGTGCTAATATCAATGTCTGTATTCAGGAAATCAACACAGACGATAAACATGTAAAGCTTTTTGGACCGGTTTTCCCAGGAACAGAGTATCGATTGTCAAAACCAATGGAAAACTATCAGAAAGATTTTCTAAATCTCGTACCAAAAGACATAGAAGCAACATGGTCATGTAACTGTGTTCTCAATTACCTCTACTCAGAGTTAGAGGGCAAGAAAATGGGAGACCTTCAAGGGCCTGCCACCTTTGGTGAGATCGCTTATATACTATTAAATCAGACTGCTGTTTATCTTGATATCAAAGATAAAATTAAGTCCTAAAAACATAGGGAAGCGCTTCTAGGCGCTTCCCTAATAATTATTCTTGATCTATGAATGCCCATATGTGTTCGCGGGTTTTCTTTTCTACATTTGATAAATCTTCAATCAAATACAAATCTCCATCCACGTCCTTAACAAGTAGGCGGTCCCCAGAGAGCTGCATGGGCCACTCTGTCAGTGAGGTTTGAAACTTCCGAACACCTTGCTTTGTTTCCACAATCCAAGTGCGTAGCTCAAACTCCTTTACAACAGACCGAACAAGCTCGACCTCAAACAGAAACCCTTCTTCTTTGAGAGAATCAAGGATGGCCATTCGGTTATCTGGACTCAATTGGTCAATCGTCTCTATCAGATAAACCTCCTGGCCATCCTCATCTCGCAACGAGAGGTAACAGTCGGGGGCAGACCAGGGAAAGCAGCGTACTAGGGATACAAGCTTTTCCTCCTGATCTTTTTCTTTAAACATCAAAAGTCCTTCGTCCGTTCGGCGGATACTCAGTTCCTTTGTGTTCTGGGGAACTAAATCAAGATGTCTCGTCTTCTCATGATTTAGCATTTCTTACTCCTGTATAAAGTTTTCTTCATTCAACCTTTGCTGGGTTTCATAAAGTTTTCTGTACACACCATCTTTAATTTTCATCAAAGCGTTATGGTGTCCTGTTTCTACTATTCGACCATCTTTCATTACAAACAATCGGCTTGCAGCAGACAAAGTGGAAAGCCTGTGAGCAATGGCAAAAACAGTTCGGCCGTGGCACAATCGATCCAAAGCTTCTTGGATTTTCTTCTCAGTCTCACTATCTACCGCACTTGTAGCCTCATCCAGAATCAAGATTCTTGGATTCACTAAAATCGCGCGCGCAATAGAGAGACGCTGCCTCTCACCACCCGACAAAGTATGACCTCTTTCACCAACCACGGTGTCATAACCGTGAGAAAGTTTGATAATAAAGTCATGGGCATTTGCCGCTTTTGCCGCTGCGATCACCTCTGAAGTATCAGCCTCCGGATTTGCATATCGTATATTTTCCAAGATAGAACCGTGGAATAAATACGGGTCTTGCAAAACCATTCCCAGCTGCCTGCGAAAGTGACCAGAGTCTAAGTCTCTTAAGTCGATACCATCAACTCTAATAGATCCAGAGCTCACATCGAAAAACCTAGCTAATAGATTTATCAATGTCGATTTTCCACTACCACTTGGTCCGACTAAACCGATCATCTCACCAGGTTGAACTGTAAAGTTAATGCCTTTAAGTATCTGCCTCACACCATCGTAGGTGAACGTCACATCTTTAAATTGTACCTGTCCATGAACAGGATTTAACTTTACAGCAGATCTCTGATCGATAACCTGCGGCTGAGTATCGAGCACTTCGAAAACTCGGTGTGCAGAACTCGTCGCTCTATTTACCATTCTTGCCATCTGACCAATAATCTCGATTGGCTGAATAAACATAGTCATATAAAGAACAAAACTTACAAACACACCAGCTGACAGTGCCGTCTCAGTAATACCGTTACCCAAGACTCTAGGAACACCAATGATCCATACACCAAGCACAATCGCTTGAATAGAAAGCATCAAAAGTGGCCAGAAAGACGTCCAGGCCTTATGAATTCGATTAAACTCAGTGAGAACATTGTCATTTCTCTTTTCAAATCGCTTAACCTCATCCTCTTCACGGTGAAATGCCTTTACAACTTTGATTCCAGGAATCGTGTCAGACAAACAGTCCGTCAGTGACGACCATTTTCTCCACGCCCTTAGAAACAGGGTCTGCATTTGCTCACCGTGACGGTAAATTAACCACAAAATAAATGGCAGTGGTATAACAACAATCAAAGCCAGCTGCCAGTCTAACCAAAGTAGTACTGATCCCAAACCTATCAGCATCATCAATGATGTCGTTACTTCAACAACACCAAATGCGATGAAGTCCCAGATTCTATCTGTATCTGAGCCGACTCGTGAGATAATGCTACCCGTCTGCTTTGAAGAGAAGTAATTCAAACTTAACTTCTGCAAATGAGAATACACGTCATCTCGAAGGTCTTTAGCGACGTACTCACCCAAATAAGCCATTGTCTTTAATCGCACAAATGCAAACAACTCTCTCATTAAGTAAATCACCGCGAGACCAACTATAGTTATTGTGGTCAAGTGCATGGCATCGTCGAGACTCAAACTTCCACCCTGAAAGGGTTTAATGACTGAATCTATCAGATAGCCCGTTACGAATGGCGGCAATAGACTCATTAGAGTCATTAATATAGCTCCACTCATACCAATCGCTACATTTCGCTTATACGGCTTTAAGTAACTTAAAAGCCTTAAAACCACAGCAAACTCATTTTTCGATACAGATGCCTGAGCGTCCTTAACCGATTTCAAGAGACTATCCTGATAGGCTCGATCGGGTTCTACCTCTAAAAGTCGTTCACTCACTGTAGCGTGCTCGCCTAAAGCTTGTTCCAAAATAAAGCTTATGTTACCGACAGCTCGTCTTTGTCTATGGCTGTACCTTAAAACACAAAGAGGTGCTTCAGGATCTTCACCATAAACTATGAGACGCGTATAACTTAAACCAGCAATCTCTTTGAGATCCTTAATCTTACTGCGTTCGATAAAATTTAGATCCCAACTATCAGCAGTTTTCGTTGCTAGACAAATTTGTTCTTGGCCCAAAGTTATCCACTGTTCACATTGAATAAATTTGGAATCTAAATCTACCATCGCGTAGAGAAGAATGGGTTTTCCACCCATTCTTTCCACGATTAGTTTCTTTAACTCATCAGGTATCTCAGATGGCTGATCAAAGTAATACCCAATCATTTCTTTTTGATCTAGGGTCGTATTTCGATCTAACTTTTCCATTAGAAGATCCCTCCTCTATAATTGTTGTACCTGGCTTCTATCTTTTCCACCTCTCTGAGGCTTACATAGTGATGATGCCCAGGTGCTATTCTAACTTTTAACTCTCCAGACTTGAAAAGTAGCCAACCAATGGCTTTACCTAACTTTACAAGCCGGCTAGCAGCAACTTTTCGTAA
>CAZFYV010000256.1:0-5819 GCA_964523195.1 uncultured Pseudobdellovibrionaceae bacterium | reverse complement strand
GGATTGCAGTCACAAATTATATAGTCGAATTCATTTGAATCTCTAAGCTTAGAGAAAAAGTGTTTCTCCATCGCATTGATCGGGTCGGCCTCGTGATTCAGATCTGTCTCAAGGGCTGCTAATCCAGCGTTCTCTGGAATAAAAGAAAGAGTAGGAAGATCTGTTCTCCTAATGGCCTCCTGAATTTTGACTTCTCTTTTAAAGATTTCATAAAGTCCATCGTCATAAAGATCATCTAGGTTTTCAGGCAAACTATCTGTTTCATTTGATCCTTTTAAAATATTAGTAATAGTTTCCTGGCTATCAAGACCAATAACTAGGACTTTCATATTGTGGAGGGCCAGTGTTCTTGCAAACTGAAAAGCTAACGGAGTTTTACCTGTCCCACCTTTTTGTGTGAAGAAGGAAACAATTTTGGTTCCATTAGTTCGCTTTAAAAATCCAAACTTCTCTCCAATTGGAGGTAGCTGCTCTAAAGGCCAGATCCTGGTGCTTGTTTTTCCACGTTTTACACGCTCAGCTTTTGGAATGGAGCCTTTGTCTTCATATGCATAAAAGGCGTTCTTAGTGATGGTAATTCCATACATGTTCGCTATTTGACTAAAGGTAAATCCTTTATTTGTGCTCTCCATGAAGTCCCTCTTTACTGAATGCTTGATGCGGTAATTGTTAACTCATGCGTTCAGTAAGATTAAATCGAGTTAATTTATAAAGTGCAACAAAGATAGGTAAAAAATTCCGAGACTGGTCCTATGTGTTATTCGAGACTATGCACAAGCCAAAGTCACTCTTTGGATACTTTGTTATCCAAACACATTGTCCGATTTCAAGCGAGCGAAAAGTATTAGGATGTACTCTAAAAGATTCTGCCTCTCGAAGTGATCTGTCTCCAGTTTTTTGATTGCCTAAAATAAAAGCATTCTTTGATCGTTCAGTTTCTTTTGTGACGGTTTCGGTTCCAATGATTGAGGCAAAGTAATCACAGGTCTCTGGATTTTTAGAATTAAAAATGAGTTGGGTAGAGGTGAGGTTTACGAGGCGTTTTGCGAAATGGGAACCCAGATCATTTAAATCCATCATTTCTTGGTGGCAGATAACGGTTCCCATCTTTGAAGACCTAGCTCTATCTAAAAAGGAAAGAAACTCAGGAGTAGCCAGGTCTGAAAACTCATCTATTATAGGAGTGAAAAGTCTTCTTTCATCCTCCTTGATTTCAGAGCCAATCCGACTGGAGACCGCTTTAAGATCTTGGAGGATTATTTTTCCAAGGGATTTTACAGACTTCCCGAATCTTCTGGAGTCTAGCATGAACACAACAATCTTAGACGAGTTGGCAGCACTAAATAGGTCGATTTCTAAAACGTCACTTGAAAGTAGGCTTCCAAAATTTGTTTTTGTAACTGATCTAAGCTGGACCTGGAGATTTGAGAGGAGTTTAAAGTTTTCTTTATTCTTAATAAATTTAGCAGCTTCACCGAGATCTTGTTTTAGATCGACCCTAGACATGGGCAATCGTCCTGCGAGTTCAATGAGTAGATTGGGAAGGGTAAGGCAGTCTATTAAAGTAGGGAGGTCTAAGACGAACTCTCCTAAATCTCTTAAAACGGTGAGTGGCTCAAGAATACGAAGCAAAAAATCTTCGCAAGTGTTCTTATAAAATGGCTCACTCCATTCCAGAGATCCCATGATCAAGTCTTTTATTTCAGTATAGTTTCCGTTTTTTAGAGGATTATAGTGAATTGAGTTTTCGATATCATTTGTATCAAAGATCTGGAGGTCATCGAGTCTGTTTGAGTTCGCGCACCAATTTTGAATGTCACTTAGGACTTCAGCATCTGACTTTAGGTCGAGGTACATTAATCCCTGATCCTTTTCGATTCTATCTTTTATGATTTTTTGGAGTGTGACGGATTTTCCAAAACCACTGGCTCCTAATATATAGATATGGTGACCAAGAGCTTTATCGTTGATTACCAATTCACGGTTCGAATCCCGTAGGGAGCCAAGATGTATTCCTTCATCACTCGTTTTTGTCTCTTTTGCCAAATCAAGTGAGTTAAGCACTGGAAGGGTAAAAAGCTTATTTAACATGCGATCTAGGTGAACGTTTAAATTGGTCTCGGGATTAGAAATTCGCCCAATCAGCCACTGAAATATTAGAGCTATTGGTAAGCTTGCTAGAATCCTTGGATCTCTAGAGACAACTCCGAGTATGGCCAGAACCACCACAAAAAAGAGAAATCGTCTGTAGTTTCCACTTTTTCCTCGCAGTGAAGTATTGAGTAAAATACCTGTGACGAGTCCTATCGAAATTGCCAGTAAATACTTCGATATAATGCTTAAGCCCACGAGACTTAAAACCACGACAATAAGATTGTCCTGATCACTTCCCGAAAAAAAGGGCTTACTGTGTGTAGACATTTAGCCCTTCAACCTCAAACAGATCTGACATTCCTAAAGTTAAATCTGTGAGTCTGTCTCGAACTTGAGAATCCAGACAGATAAAATGAACCTTCGATATTTTTAAGTCTTCATCGAAGCGACTCGATATCGTGTTCACATAGTTGTCAATTTTTTCTTTGTATCGGGGGGTGGACTTTCTTGCGATTTCGAATTCAAGGGCTACTGCTTGATCATCTCTATCTATATAAATCGCGTCTGGGAGGTGTTTTTTCTCCCAATTCTTTGTAAATGGAAACTGTGCTCTAATTCTATTTTCCGAGACCCAAGTCTGACATTCTCCGGAGATTAAAAACTGAGTTCTGAGGAAGGTGAGTGTTAGGTCGTGTCTTAAGTTCTGTGACTGGTATCGAGACTTAAATCTCGGAAGTGATCGATGGTCCCTGCTATATTTAAGGGACTTATATCCTTCGCTACCCAATTTGTAATAGAGTTGATTTGTATGAGGGATAGGTTTTGAAACTAAAAATCCCGATTTCTGTAACTTTAAAACCCTATTGTAAAAACCTCTTTCTCCTTGGATTGAATCCATTACGCTATCTAAATAGGCTTTCATAGAAGTTCTTGTGGCTACTTTCATTTCTAGAAGAAAACCAAACAAAAGAAGATCTCGTTCCTCGATGCGAACGTCTTCGTTTTCCGTGATCCAACCCAACTGTGTTCCTAATAAAAGTTCCGCTTCCATTCCCTTACTCTCCCTCTGTCTTTCTAACTAACGCAGCGCCTTGACACACAACCATCAGGTTTAAGTTCTCTATTCCTATCCATCTAAAGCACCCAGCCTTAGGCTTGAAACCCCAGGCAGATAACATGGTTGTGTGTCTGGGGTTTCAAGCCTAAGGCGATATGGTGCGAATGGATTCTTAAATGAAATAGAGAACTTAAACCGAAATAGGCTATGAATCGAATTACGGGGGTTAGTCATATTGTCTGTCATACCTGTTGTCTTACCTGAGGCTTTTCACTCATTTGGTTTCGAACGAACTTTAAAATGTCTTTTTGTAACCTTTTATCACTCAAAGCCTGTTCAATATAAAATGAGTCAGGAGTCCTTTTTTCAATTTGTTCGAGCCAGTTTTTTCGATCAAGCTGACAAAAAAGTTCGGAAATAACGTCATCCCAATCAGGGTTTCTGAGTTTTCTTTCCTTAAATTCTGATCGAATCTGATTGTATATTTTGGATGCTTTTTCATTTAATTGAACCTTCATTTGATTTCTCCTTTGAAGTAATAAACGTTCTTTTATGCTACTTTATGTCGGTTGAGTTGTTTTGAATCAGAATTTTTATGGGTCTTGGACCTAAGAGTTCTGAGAATTCTGGCACTTTTTTCAGTTTTTCTTTGAACCTTTCAGAAGACGATAAGGCACCTTCAGATAGACCATTTTTCACCGCCGAATCGACTGAATTGGTATTAATTTCCTGACCTAATAGGTTCGTAGTTTTGGGTTTAAGCCCTTCAAAGTAGGCAGCGACAAAAGATGAAATGAAGTCAGCTCCGAACAAAGAAAACTCTTTAGAGTAGTATTTCCCAAAAAAACCAGGTGAGCCAAGATCGGTTAACGCAGTTGCCGAAATAGGGTAGGTTACTCCAGAAATTGTGATCGAACTAAATTCTATAAATATTTTTTTCGAATTTCTTTCTAATTTGGCTAGGCCAAGAAGCCGAGAAGAGTAGTTAGTTAAGAGTGCTACGACGGGAACTCTTTCATCAGGAAATGCCAGGACTGAGTGAAGTATCTTGCCATTGAAAATCTTACCTGGATAAATCCAGTTTGGGATTTTGTGACTATTCGTTTTTGCTACTAAAATTTGACCACCCTCTGAAGGGTTCTTAGATAGTTTACCTCTGAGATAAAGAGGAAGGTTGGAGGGCTCTGAGGATCTCGCTTTCCTCACTTTTTTTTCAATCTTTTTTACCTCAGGCTGTTCCTTTTCAAATAGAGTGATACT
Organism: uncultured Pseudobdellovibrionaceae bacterium; assembly: GCA_964523195.1. Taxonomy (GTDB): domain Bacteria; phylum Bdellovibrionota; class Bdellovibrionia; order Bdellovibrionales; family JAGQZY01; genus JAUHWN01. The sequence goes on along the minus strand of CAZFYV010000256.1, from coordinate 1,408 downwards.
TGATTCTGCCGGTAAGAAAGAGCCTATAATCGCCAAAAAGCATATCAAATTTGTATTAAAAACCCTCATTTTTGAGTCCTTTTTTGGCGTTTTAGTGAAGCTCTAAGCGGCTTATCTTTGATCTGACTTGTTCCTGAGGAGTCTCCAATCAGCTCTTTTTTGGAGATCCTTGCGCGTAGATTTCTTTTTATTACCACAACATCTTGGTGAATCGAGCTGTGTGGAAGTAAGTCAAAGACATAGAATTTCGTTGAACTAAGGCATCTAACAATTAGATTTGTGGCTTGGGTAAACGAGTTAAGAACGGATAGATTTAGGATCTTTGAGTCTTGAGCACTCAAACTTAAGACAAAATCTTTTTTCTTACCGAGAACAACTTCTTCAATCGGGCAGGGCATAAGAAAGACACTTGCAAGACCTGATTTCAGATAAACTTTCTGTACATTCTTGTTGTCCTTTGGCAAAGCTCCGATTCTTTTTGGTAAAGAGGCGTCGGAGAAGCTGGCTAGAAAGGTTGCTAAGACTGAGCTAAAAATAAATGAACTTTTGAACTTAGTAAATTTCTTCATAGTTTGTAACCTCAATTCCGTATGGATTTTTTTGAGTACGATCTGTTTTTGCTAAGGAGAGTTTCAACTGGAAATTTCTCGTTGACCTGGAAGCCCTCGACAATTTTGTAGATTTAAGGTCGACCTTGTAGCTGCCATCATTTTCTTTACTGATTTTAGAGAGCTTCGTTTCAACTTGAATCTGGTTTGCTAGGACCTTACTTTTTAGTGAAAGAATTTGATCCTTCTTTAGATTCCAAAGTTCTTCAGACATATATCCGGTCGCAAAGCCGACATTGGCATCAAAGCTCTCTGGCTTGAAGTTATAGAGTTTTTGAATGTAGACTCGGATAAAGTTTACGAGTTCGGATTTAAAAAGAGGATCATCATGATTATGAATAACCCGAGTTCCATTCTGATCAATACCTATTAAAAATGGTATTTTAGACGATTTGTGGGCTTTGAAAGCGAGAAATAGGGCCGCCGAAGAGATAAATATCGAAACGACTAAAAGTAATATTTGAACGTCTTTAATTAAAAAATATCTACTTACGGATTTCATTTTGAGAGCTCCTGAAAACTTATTTGGTCTTTTACGTTTTGATTTCTTGGCCGATTGATGGGCTGAGTTTTTACTGTACGAGTTTGTTTGACCTCTGGACCCTTCCTAGACGAGTTAACCGATTTATTCCAGTAACTTTGATGGTTACTCGATTTTAGAATTGAATTCACACTTTGGTTTTGTTGGATAAATTGGTCGAAACTAAGGTTCTCTTGGTTAGAGTTGCCTTCCGATCGATCGAAGCTCGCTCCAGAAGGTTTGAAAGTGTGGAAGCGTTGGCTTTGATTATTGCCTCGAT
>CAZFYV010000255.1:0-5838 GCA_964523195.1 uncultured Pseudobdellovibrionaceae bacterium | reverse complement strand
TCTTCACCAAGCTCTTCGAGAAATTTAAGATCTAGCGCTTCCTTTATGAGAGCTTCCCTTTGCGCTTTCATTTCAGTTGGTGAATAAGTTTCAGAAAGAAAGTCCTTAATCATAGGGTTCTGGAAATACTGACTAGAGACACTGATAACAGCTCGTGATTTGAACTTTTTCGGAAGAACCAAAGCTAATGCCACAAAACACAGAATTCCTATGGTTACCCACAAGAAAATCCATCTACGGAATCTCCATAGTTTTGTCATAACATCTTGAACCTCAACCTCACTCTGACTCAATTAACTTACTCCCTCATTGACCATCATTCCGAATACTTTAGTCTTGCTCTTTTGAAGGTCAGAAACAAAACCGGTAAAAGATCCATCTGCCAATCCACGGTCTGAAACAATCAAAAATGCTCCATCCGTTCGCGAAGAAATGACTAATGGATCGAAGTTATTTCTATTTTTTATCTTAGTAGCGACTGTATCGACTAATACAACTCCATAACCGCTACCAACACCATTTAGAAGCTCTCTAAGGTCAAACTCTGATGTAGCAGCCTTGGATTTAATATGCTGATTTAGATTCAAATAATCGATATTTAGGTTGAAAGTGCCGTAGACACTCTCAGACTTTTGATTGATTTCATCAACTTCTAAAATCTCCGAGAGATTTAAACCAGATTCACTAGAATATCCATGAGCATCAACTATCAGTATTTTCTTATTAAGAAACTCAGCAAAGGCATATCCCATTAGAGCCGTCATCAATGTCTTACCTTCACCCTCTAATAGGCTCAACAAGGTCATTGATTTGAAATTGTTGGCTTGTTGAAGATCTGAAACCTGATCAAATATTCTTTTAAACTCAGAGTATTGAGTAAGCTTGCGAATTTGCCGACTCAATTGATCTCCAGAAATAGGAAGACCTTTACTTTCTGTGTACCTCTCAGAATGTCCAGTAAGCCATTTAAGTATCGAATTCATAACAGTGCCAATATCACTATTGCGATGGAGGAAATAATCGTTGCAATACTCGCTGTCAGCGACACTTCTCTCTCCAGACGCGTCCTCTGGTTAGAATGAACTATGATTATATCTCCTGGTTGTATTTTTACGAATTCATTAAATTGGGAGAGTTTTAAGACTTTGCTCTTTCTCTTATAGGATGTTCCTCGTATTAATTCGATACGATCACTATCGGCATACAGTGTTGGGCCTCCAGCTTGGCTGAAATATCGATAAAAATCCCAACCCTTTTGAAACTGATACTCTCCAGACTTTTCAACTTCTCCCATAATTTTGATAGTTATCGAACTCGCTTGAGAAAGACTCGAATTTGACTCCTCTAGAAAAAATAGCTTTTCGCCTCCAATGAACTTAGGCAAGTTACTTTGGTCACCGGTGCGGTAATAAGCAGAAAGGTCGAAGAAAGTATTGGCATTTCCTTGATCGATACGAATGAATTTAACTGACGATTCCTTTGGGAACCATTCACCCATTTTTATAATCTCATCTAAACTCGTCGTATTTTTTATCAGATACTTACCAGGCTTGTTAATAAGCCCTCTGAGTTCGATATAAAAGCGCCAATCCACTACTTTTCCATCGACCTTACCGGCTTGTTCAGTAAAAAGAGATCTATAGGTAGAGTTGATCTGATTCAGACTCTCCTTAAGAGTTAGCCCCTCAACCATTACACTTTTTTGATAAGGTAAATAGAGCTTTCCGTCAGATTGAATTCTAAACTTCTTGTTAAGTTTCTTATCTACAGGATGACTCAATTGGATTAAGTAGCCAGGTCTCATAACAAATTTAGACCGACTGGGGTTATCTTTGTCCGTCCCACTGACCACAGGTTCCGAGCGATTAAGCTCTCCACTTAACCATTTCTTTTCTTCATCTGAAATCTTGTCAGAGCTGGAGCAGCCCAAAACAAAAAGCACCAATGTAATACTAAGAAGCCTCATAGCATTATTATAGTAAAATAACCTGATAAAATCAGAACTAATTCAGTATTAACTTATATTTAGAGCTTTTGAATAGATCGTTTCTAGGTCCTTTATCCAGCGTTCACCACTAAATTTAGCTTGAACCAAATCATGTATACGAAGCCCTATATCTCGACGGTACCTTTGATCCAGAATCATACGGGAAAGGTGTTTGGCGATATCAGAGTTATTCATATTTTGGTCTAGGATATATGGAGGCTCTTTGTCATCATCCAACTCGACCACACCATCGATCCCATGACTAAGAAATGGAACCTGAGCCCAACCCGCCTCAAGTAAGTTGATTGGTAACCCCTCAGCTTTTGAAAAACTCAATAGTATATCGATGGCCTTGAGTTTTTTAGACATATTACTTTCATACCCTAGGAACTTTATGTTTTCTTGCAAACCGTAAGATCGAACAAGCTCTTCCACCTGGTACTTTAGCTCGCCTTCACCAATTATAAGCAAAACTGCATCCTGCATATTAACTTCTCGAAAAATTCGACTCCAGATATCGATTATTCGAACATGATTTTTTTCCTTTGAGATGCGACCAATCACAGCAACTATCGTGCGGTCCTTCAAATTAATTGAAAGATCACTCCCCCACGTTTCAAGGATATTCTCTTTAGCTTCCATCAAAAAACTTGGACTATTAATACCGTTTAGATGTAAAAGAGTCTTATTCTTAAGAAACTTCGGAACTCTTTTGGTTAGAAGTTCATGGTCACTCTTGCACACTGCTAAAACTCGATCACACTGTTTCATCAAAAACTTCTCATAGTACCAGTAATAAAGCTTATTCCTAAAACCATAGCGAGCTCTTACCCCATGGTTTGTCGTTACTATAAGTGGCTCATAGTTAACTAATTTTCGAGATTTCAATCCATATAGGGTTGGCTTTATATCGTGACAATGAATAATATTTATTTCGTTTTTTTCGACAACTCTGGCCAATTGCCGAACAGCAGACTGATCAAGCCTACTATTTACCGCAATTCTCTCAGCCCAAAGATGATATTCCTTCGCCAAAGAATAGGAATCAAAACACTTTAGAGGATCTTGTTCGATTCGCCTTTCGAACAAATTTACGACATAGTGTTGATACTCTTTGGCCAAAACCAAATTTGGAATGACCAAAGCCTCGGGTCCGGACACGGTATTTCTGTTAAACAAGTGAAGTACTCTATTTCTTTTCACGTCGGTAAACACTCACATATTTTTGGGCCATGACCTCAGTTGAAAAAGACTTTCTCGATGTCTTGTAAATTGGAAACAGCTGTTCTCTAGACGTTTGAGTCTTTTTGTTTTCTATCCAAAGCTGGAAAGAGGATTCATCCTTCGTATTCTTCAAATATGTACAAAAGCTCGAAAATTCGCTATGACCAGGAATATCTGAAAGAAGTATTGGTCTTAAGTGAAACAACGACTCTATCGGTGTAAGTGGCAACCCCTCAGATCGGGAAAGCTGAACAAGCAAGTGGCTAGCTTGCATCCAATCTACAGGGTTATCTACTGCATCCACAAAATAAATCCCATCTTCATTATTGGCTAGCTGAAACAACCTATCCCTGAAAGTCATATCAGTATCTGGACCGACAAAAAGAATAGCAAACTTTGACTTTATCGCTGGAGAACATTTTAGCCAAAGCTTCATCACTCGATCCTGGCCTTTTTCTGCGGTTTTTCTTCCAAGGCAGAGAATCCATTTCTTATTTAGTAAGTCTTTCTTAAAAGGCGAATTTCCGAATTGGGATTCAACCAAAATAGACTTTATCTGCTGAATTCCCTCTTCATTTGTTATCGAAGTGCCCTCTTGATTAATACCGTTATTGATTACTGCGGAATCTAAAACTTCCAATCCTTTTTGCATATAGATACTACGAACGCCCTGTGACACATAAATATAGAAATCAGCAGTCGGCCCAAAGATTTTTTCATATATTTTATATTTGAACTTATCTAGATGATGATAGCTATGTGCCGTATGCACATGCTTGAATTCCAACTGAAAAACTTTTCTTAAAGTTGAAATATAAATCAAGGGCCCAATATCATGTGTATGAACCAGAGTAATCCCTTTCTTCTCGATAAAATCTTTCAGTCTTAAAAGTAGGCTCGGAGAAACACCGTTACCCTTATGGAAACACTCTAGTTCAATATTTTCTGGTTTTCTCTTCTCCAAAAAAACTTCTGTTTTCTCTGACTTGGTAAAGTAGCCAACAAACGGAATCACCTGATTTTGACTAAGCTTAGCCAATCCCTCTGATAAATCGAGAACCATGGACTCTAATCCACCGAACTCCATAAATTCTGTAAGCTGAAGTATTCTCAACGATTTTTCCTCAGGTGATAATTACTATACAAGTATAGTAAAGCACCGAGGAATCCGAAAACAAAAAAACCAATAAGCTCGTGATTTTTTTCCAATCCAAAATGAGAAATTATAAGGCCTGGCACCAATACGAATAACAAACCCGATAAAAATGGGAACAGTAAAGACTTTAAACTGGAGAAGTCCTCACTCTTTAGATTCAGAGTTCTAAGAGTATCGAAAAAACCGAGTGCTCTTAGGGTGACCTGCGCCATAATGACGGCAATCAAGGCTCCCCAATAATTAAGGCTCTCGACTAAAATAACCGTCAAAAGCACCCCAATAAAGGCTGATGTCGCGTAGATTTTCATTACAAAAGAGGTTCTTTCCTGGGCCCTGGCAACCGCATTAAATGGAATAACCATCAAAAGGTAAGTAATTGCGAAAACACTCAAAACAGGTGCAGACCCTAAATAGGTCTCCGTGTAAAGGGTAGAGATGATTTGTTCACTGTACGCAATTAATCCCAAGCATGCGGGCCAAAGGATTTTAAAAAGCTCCGTCACAGCAGAAAAAAATAATTTTTTGGACTCCGTATAGTCATTTAAAGAAAGACTTCTAGACATATCCATAATCAGGACCTTATTCACTGAAACTTCAAAACTGAACAAAAAAGGTAACATCAAACAGCCAAGAGCATAGATAACAAATTCTTCGGGCACCAAGAACAAACTTAAATATATTTGATCAAACTGAAGAACAAAAATCGATAAAATACCAGAAACCGTTACCGGCCAACAAAATCTGAAAATCCTTTTTAATATCTCCGCATCTGAGACAAACAGGTTTGCTTTGTAGGTTCTAAGCATATAGAGGTTACAAACAAGATACTTCACTATAGAGACTAGAACTAGGCCTACAAGTACACTATCTACCGTCCTAAATCTAAAAGCGCAGTAAACAACTGTTCCTGCTTTAAGCAAATCAAAAAAGAGTGCCACAAGTCCACTGGCATACAACTTATTATTACTCGACAAATAGTCCTCAAGAAATGTGTATTGCGAAAGACAAAAGACTCCAATGATGACTATCCAAATAAAATCGGTTGAGAGAAGGGACAAAAGCGGATTCCCCTCAAATGTTATGAAAGCAAATCCAACTAAACCTGCAAGTAACAGAGATGTTCCGTTGGCCAGAAGAAAACCTGATGAATAGTATAGATCTCGATTACTACTTTTATGGGGAAGCGTGTAAAGGCTCTGTGTTATAGATCCAACAAAGCTTAGCCATGGGAGGTAACTCAAATAGAGAAAGAGAATCTTATAACTACCCATTTCAACACTTGAGAAGAGTCTTACCACAACGAGGGGAACAGTTAAGTTAACCATAGACGAGACAGCACTTAAAATGGTAAGTTGCCAGTGTCTTTTAACTCCACTCATAGCAGTAGCCCAAAATTAACGATCTGATTTTCGAGGAAAGAAAAATACTTTTGGCGTATCAAAGATAATAAAAAGATCAATAATAATAAATC
>CAZFYV010000254.1:4366-5838 GCA_964523195.1 uncultured Pseudobdellovibrionaceae bacterium | reverse complement strand
AGGTCCATTTCTTCGACGACCTCTTCCACCAAAGCCACCCATTCCAAAAAAGTCAGAAAAAATATCGCCAAAACTATCAAAAATATCTTCAACGTTTTGGAAGCCACCATGACCACCGTTAACACCTTGATGACCAAAGCGATCATAACGAGCTCGTTTTTCGGGATCACTTAGCACACTGTAAGCGGCTGAACACTCTTTGAACTTGTCCTCTGCTTCTTTGTTGTCCGGATTTTTATCAGGGTGAAACTTGAGTGCTAATTTTCTATAGGCTTTTTTGATTTGGTCTTGATCTGCTGATCGATCAACACCTAAAACTTCATAATAATCGCGTTCGTTCTGCATGGGCCACCTTTTGTCCTTAATATGGGATTTTCATAAAAAAGGTCAAGATGACTGCATAGTTTTTTTGAAAATATTTAAATATCTGAAATTATTGGCTTTTTTGACGACTTATTGATCTTTATAGGGGTCGAAATTGGGGATTTTTATAGCCTCGGAAATCTTTTCGTAGACATCGTCAGGGATCGGCTTGATCGGAAGCCCTTTTGCCTGCCTAACCTCATTAAGCTCCATATACAAATCAAAGAGCCTTTTTCCTATCCGGTCATTACCAAAGCCCTTCGGGTTCCGTCGAATCATATCCTCCAGGACCGTAATCCCTAGCTCAGCTCGCCCCGACTTCTCGTACAGCCTGGCAGCTAAAGAGAACACCCAAACCGGAGCCCCATTGCGGCCAGCTTTTTCTAGCAACTGCGCAGCTCTACCTGCATTTCTTATTTCGTAAAGATAATGATAAGCAGCTCTATAAGCTAAAGACCAATCGTTTGGAAACTGCTTTACGCCCTTATCAAAGAGGAGTCGTGCACCTTCACGATCGTCGACTACTACACTCAAAAATGTGCCACCCATAATGTAAGCTAATTTAAATTTAGGTGATAGGTCCGTGACTCGATCGAGCATATGATAAACCCAACCTAAATTACATTTTGAAACGGACTGCTCCGCTTTCAAAACTTTTTCAACGCCGTCTTCTAGAATTTTAGCAGTCGTTTCCTTTTTCTGGGCCTCCTTGGGCTCAGTTTCACCAACGTCCATTTTAACTTTAGAATTTTCAAGCTCTACTTTTTCTACATTAGCATTTTGAGGTTTCAATTGTGCTCTAAGTTCACCCGAACGATCTTGCTCGCATTGATCAAGATCTTGAATTACTCGAATCCATAAGGTGTCTGCAAGAGCCTCACGGTAACCCAAATGCATATGAACAATTGACTTAGGAGGAACCAACAAAACTTTCGAAGTAAGTTCAAGCCTTGAATCTAAATTTTGCTTAGAGACAAGAGTAAGCAACAAACCAACGCTGACTGCCAATATTGATTTCATATCTTCTTTGTTAAACTTCAATCGGATCCCTCTACAAGCTTCACTCTTAAGGCTACAGCTATTCTAGGGATTTTGTCTAAAGGAAATTT
>CAZFYV010000254.1:2331-4266 GCA_964523195.1 uncultured Pseudobdellovibrionaceae bacterium | reverse complement strand
TCTAAATTATAAAAAAGCTATTAAAGTAGACCGGAAACTGGATTTGTAAGCTGACGCTTCTCGTTGATCGTCCACTCATCGTTGTTCGTTCCGTTGATATCTGCTTTAGAGTTGGCCGTAAACGTGTTACGAGCACAAGCTCCTGCCGCTGGAGCAACTGCCGAAGGACCTGCTGTCCAAATGGCATAACCTGCAGCACAACCTGCATCAGTACCGATACAAGCAGCATCATCTGGGTTACCCGCAGGAATACGAGGAGTTCCCATATCCGCAGTTTTTACGTGATAACCAAGCTCACCTTCAGGCTTAAACCCGATAGCTTCAAAGTTACAGTAGTAATAAGTGAATTCCGCGTGAGTTGCTTTTGCAGCTTGATAGAACGAAGTCAAAAGTGCTTGTCCTTCTTTTTGCTTAGCTCTCGCTTGGAAGCGCTGAAAGTTTGGAATTGCGATAGTAGCTAGGATTCCTAGAATCGCAACAACAACCATCAACTCGATAAGTGAGAAACCTTCTTCCCCTTTACCTTTTTGTCGTCGACGTGCAAGAATATTCATCTTTCCCCCTTTAAATAAAACCATATTTAATATCGTTATAATAAAGCGTAACTTTAACCTTTTATTTACACGCTACTAAGTAGCAAAGTATAAGCCAGCTTTTTGTTTTCTATCGATACAACTAATAGTATTATTTTTACCCATTTCTTTCAAAACGGTACACCTTCTAAGAAAACTAGACCTTATTCGATTCAATAAGGTACACATTACCTGATTCAATGTGGCACGTAAAAAAGTTCATCAAGACGGAACCTATTGAAATAATGAGTGAAAATTTAATAAATACTCGAGTGCCCATTTAGTGATGGCAGAAAGTGACCCTAATGGTCACTAGACTGGACTAAAGTGTAATTGCTTTTCCTAAAAGAGGACACATACTAATATTGTGAAGGAGGTTTCCACTCGATGAATTTGCACAAACTCTTCGTTCTACAAAATGATGATCATGATCGATCTTCCCATTCTGAAACAGAAACGGGAACTGGAGTTATTACAAAACCCAAGGCGGTGGAACCTCGTTTATATAAAGTCATGCTACTCAATGACGACTACACTCCAATGGATTTTGTAGTTTACATACTGAAAAAATTTTTTGGCAAGAACGCGACGGAAGCGACTCAGATCATGCTCGATGTTCACAACAAGGGCTCTGGTGTTGCTGGAGTTTTCACCTTTGAAGTGGCAGAGATGAAATTGTTCCAAGTGAACCAATATGCCAAAAAAAATAGACACCCTTTAAAATGTGTCATGGAACAGGCCTAAGCAGGAGACTCCTATGTTAAGTTCTAACCTTGAAAAACGGCTAAATGAAGCTGCAGACTTTGCACGTACGCATTACCACGAATACGTCAGTCTCGAACATATTTTAAGAGCCCTTATTGATGACTCTGAAACCAAAGAGATCTTAGCTCGATGTGGAGCGAATATCCCAGAGCTTCAAGAAAAACTCGATCAATTCATAGAAGACAATAGTCCTTTGATCGATCAGGACAGTGAAGACTTTTCTGAAGACTGGAAACCAGAGTTCACTTTGGCTTGTCATCGCCTACTTCAAAGAGCGGTTATTCAAGTTCAAAGTGCGGGAAAAGATATGGTTACTATCGGTCATGTTTTAGTTGCACTTTTTGATGAGCGAGACAGTCACTCTGTTTACTTCCTAGAACAACAAGGTGTAAGTCAGTTTGATATAATAAATTTCATTTCCCATGGTGGTTCTCAACTTCAACAATCAATTCCTAGTCGCGCTGGCCAAACCGCTGACGGTGAAACTGAAAGCGCAGGAGGATCGGCACTCGAAGCATACTGTGTAAATTTAAATGAAAAAGCTAAAGAAGGAAAAGTCGATCCTTTAATAGGCCGAGAGGACGTGATCGATCGAATG
>CAZFYV010000254.1:0-2321 GCA_964523195.1 uncultured Pseudobdellovibrionaceae bacterium | reverse complement strand
AGGTGTTGTGTCGAAGAACTAAAAATAATCCTCTCCTTATTGGTGAACCTGGAGTTGGTAAGACAGCTATCGCGGATGGTCTGGCACAAAGAATCGTTGATGGTGAGGTACCAAAGAAGCTTGAAACCGCTGAAGTGTTTTCACTTGATATGGGACTGCTTCTTGCGGGAACGAAGTTTCGAGGTGACTTTGAAGAACGCTTAAAGTCAGTAATTAACGAGATAAAGAACCATGAGAATGGATTAGTTTTTATAGATGAAATTCATACTCTTGTTGGAGCTGGAGCGACAAGTGGAAGCTCTTTAGATGCTTCAAACTTACTTAAGCCAGGATTAGCCAGCGGAGAGTTGAGTTGTATTGGGTCGACGACATACAAAGAATATAGACAGTACTTTGAAAAAGACAGAGCCCTATCCCGTCGTTTTCAAAAAATCGACATCAAGGAACCAAGTGTTCAAGAGGCTGTGGAGATATTAAAAGGCCTCAAGGTCAAATACGAAGAATTTCACAATGTTGAATTTCCTGATTTAGTTTTAGAAAAGACTGTGGAGTTGGCCAATCGCTATATCCCTTCCCGCTTTTTACCTGATAAAGCGATAGATGTTATGGACGAAGTTGGCTCTCAAGTTTCAATTCGCGAAAATCGAGAGGATGAAACCGCAGTTGTTGTAACCATTGAAGATGTGGAACACGTTATTTCTTCTATTGCACAAGTTCCTACTCAATCAGTTTCAGCAAATGATAAAGATCGTTTGAGACAACTCGAGTTTAGCTTAAAATCACTCATCTTTGGACAAGACAAAGCCATCGAAGCTCTAGCGGCATCTATTAAGACTTCAAGATCGGGACTCGGAAGAGAAAGTAAACCTATTGGAGCTTATCTCTTTGCAGGGCCTACTGGAGTTGGTAAGACAGAAGTTACTAAGCAGTTAGCTCAGTACCTCGGAAACAAACTCATTCGCTTCGATATGAGTGAATATATGGAGAAACATGCGGTTTCAAGACTTGTGGGAGCGCCTCCAGGATATGTGGGTTACGAAGAAGGCGGTTTACTCACTGAAGAGGTCACCAAAAACCCGTATGCCGTCATACTTTTAGATGAAATTGAAAAGGCTCACCCGGACCTGATCAATATTCTTCTGCAAGTTATGGACAACGGGAGTCTCACCGACCCACACGGTAAGGTTGCTGACTTTAGAAATGCTATCATTGTCATGACGACCAATGCCGGAGCCAGAGAAGCTGCAAAACCAGGTATCGGGATTACAAAGCAGTCAGCAGAAGGCGTCTCTGATGAAGCTATCAAGCGTGCCTTCTCGCCTGAGTTCTTGAATCGCCTAGATTCAGTAATTCATTTTGCACCTCTTACAGAGGATGTTGTACTTAGAGTGGTTGATAAATTTATCTTGGAACTTTCGTCTCAACTCAAACAGCAAAATGTTGAGATCGTTGTTTCAGAAAAAGCAAGAGCATGGCTACTCAAGAAGGGTTATGAGCCAGCCTATGGCGCTAGACCTATGGCGAGAACGATTGACCAATATGTCAAAAAGCCACTTGTGGACGAGCTTCTTTTTGGAAAACTCGAAAATGGTGGCCGAGTCAGCGTCGACCTAGGAAAAGACAAAGAACTGAAGTTCAAATTCGAAAAAGCTAAAACTAAAGAAACCGTGAACTAAACCCACGGTTTCTTTGAGAAAACCGCAAATTCAGCGGTTGAATTCAAACTGCCTCTGACGTTTAATAAATGGAATGGGGAGGCAGCTTTGATTCAAGATCTTAAGTCACCAGTTTCTTATAGAACTCTACTTTTTTTGGGAACATTTCTATCTGGTTTTGCCAGCCTGGTTTATCAAGTCGTTTGGCAAAAATATTTAGCTATCATTGTTGGCTCTGAAGCGAAGTCGACTTGTATTGTGGTTTCAATATTTTTAGTGGGACTTGCCGTTGGTTACTATGTGTTTGGCAGACTTATGGAAAAGAAATGGAGCCGTAAACTCAGCCTCAAAGTTTATGGATATGTCGAACTCGGAATAGCAATATACGCTCTTGTGTTCCCGTTTTTATTTGTTGGCTTCAAAACTTTAAGCTTTCAAGGACCAAGTCACTTCGTCTTTGACATTATTATCGTAACTCTTTCTATTTTTCTTCCAACCGCACTCATGGGAGCATCTATACCAGTTCTAACCACAGTGATGCCTGAGAACTCAAAGGAAGTTAATACAATTCACGCTAAGATCTACGGATGGAACACCCTAGGAGCTTGTAGTGGGGTACTTATCGGCGGTTTCTATTTGGTTCCAGCTTTTGGTCTTCCGAATTCA
>CAZFYV010000253.1:0-5859 GCA_964523195.1 uncultured Pseudobdellovibrionaceae bacterium | reverse complement strand
GGTTATGCGAGCAGGTAACGAAGAAAGCTACTTTGCCCATCAGGTCGATCGATTTGCAGATATTTATATGCCGAACTTAGCGGACCTCTTTAGTATCTCACCAAGAACCTACTTTCGAGCAAGACGTAGACCTCTTGCCCATGAGCTTGCCATGCACGTAGTACTTGATGAGGACAATTCGACAATTACGGATTAGTTCAAGAATAAGATGATACTCGACTAAAACGAAACGTAGATTAGGTAGTCTTGGGTACCGACTTGATCAATGGCTGCGACTAAGCCTTTATCATAAAGTTTTTTGCGATAAAGGTTTCGCGATTTTTTTAAGATAAAACATCCTATGCGACCAACTCCGTGGGCTACTTCACCGGCGGTTTGGCAAGCAGGTTTTAAATCTTTTTCTTGGGCACGTTCAAGTGCTACTGGAACAGAAGCAAAAGAAAATATATTGGTTTGAATATTCTCTCGAATATAAGAACTCAAACTTTTATAGGGAACACCACTTGCGTAGTAACTATGGGTCACAAGAAGTATTCTTTTATTATCAGCGATAAGTTTTTTGAACCTCTCGACAACCTCTTTGGCAGATCTTCTCAGTTCAATGGGCTCGGATTCTCCAACAGCGTATTGCCCGAGTTCAGTATCAACGAAAACGTGATCAAACTTTAAATCCTGAGAGGCTGCTGTCTTCATAAACCCGAAAGGTATTTGAGCTTGAGAAGGTGACTCTGTTTGAACACCCATAATTACAATCTTGGCTTTTTTGATGGGTGCATACAGGCGACGATAGAGAACCGCGCCGATTTGCTCACCGTTATCGAATTCCGTCGGATTCATCATTCGAATCGGTTTAGGACCCATACCGAACTGTGCTACAAAGATAACACACAACGTAATAAATGCGCTTACTAACAGCCAATACCACCATTTCATGGGGCTAAACTGTATCTGAGACGAAAAAAAGTCAAGTCATCCCCGATTCGCTTTTCTTTTATTCCTTGAGAGTGTAAGAACGTAACGTCTTTTCCGACTGGTGCACTTATCTATATAAGAGAGTGACACCGTAGTTTAGAGAAGGCTTTTGGGTTTAACACCAAGCTCAAAAAACACTGATTTATAAGGACTTGATCTTTGAGACAGGTACCAGAGCACAGCCCCTATCTAATAGTGGGCAACGGCCGCATGGCCAAACATCTTTGCTATTATTTCGATAGTCTCTCTATCGATTACCACCACTGGTATCGCTCCAATGATCAAAAGATAAGTTTACGCGAGCTCAAAGACAAAGTTTCTTGTAGCGATAAAGTGCTTCTTGCGATTTCAGACGATCAAATTCTACCTTTCTTTGAAAAGATGGTTAGAAGAGGAATGCTAGGGCCAGAGCAAAAAGTCATTCACTTCTCTGGACAAATTACTGACTCGAGGGTCGTAGGATTTCACCCCCTTTGTACTTTTGCTGGCGACATGTATGATAAAAACTTCTACCGTAAAATCCCTTTTGTAGGCGACCAAACTGAAAATAAATTCCGAGATATTTTTCCTGAGTTACCCAATCCTAACTTCCATTTAGATGCTGAACTCAAGCCGCTCTACCATGCCTATTGCTCGATGGCGGCAAACTTTAGTCAAATTCTTTGGGCTAAATTATTTTATGAATTTGAAAATAAGTTAGATCTCCCTAGAGAAATCGTAGCGCCCTTTATCCAAAAGACATTTGAAAACCTGCAAAGAGACGGAGGAAAGGCCATTACGGGACCGCTCGTAAGGAAGGATGACCAAACTATTAAGAGTCATCTAGAGCATCTTTCTCAAGACCAGACTCTTGAAATTTACAAAGCCTTTTCGGAATACGCACAACAAGGAGAGCTTTATGAAATCAATCAATGATTTTAAAAAAGCTAAGCAAAATTTAAACAAGATTTCTATGGTGACGTGCTACGACGCTTGGTCGGCGAGTATCATAGAAAAATCAAATATCGATTGTGTACTAGTCGGAGATAGCCTCGCCATGGTCGTTTATGGCCATGACTCCACTCTTCACGCCGACATCAAAATGATGTTCTCCCATACGGCCGCTGTCAGAAGAAAATCTACCAAATTTATAATTGCTGATATGCCATTCTTAAGCACTCGAAAAGGTATCAAGAATGCTATGAATGCGGTCCAAGAACTTATGAAAGCAGGAGCAAATGCTGTAAAGATCGAAGGCATTGACGGACAAGAAGATGTAATAAAAGCCATAGTTCAAGCTGGAGTACCCGTCATGGGGCATATCGGACTTACACCTCAGAGTATTCACCAAATGGGTGGTTATAAAATTCAAGGAAAGACCGATAAAGATTCTCAAAAAATTAAGGATGATGCTTTAAAGCTTCAGGCATTGGGATGCTTTTCTCTAGTTATGGAATGTGTGCCCACTCAACTGGGTGCTGAAGTTTCAGAGCTCCTAAATATTCCAACAATTGGTATTGGAGCAGGTCCTTTCTGCGACGGACAGGTCTTAGTACTTCAAGACTTGCTCGGTGCTCAATCTGAAATAAACCCTAGGTTTGTTCGGCGCTATCAAGATGTATCAGAGTCTTGGTCTCAAACTCTCAACAAGTTCGATAAAGACATTAAAGCAGTTGAATTTCCTAATAAAGATGAGAGTTATCTATGGCAGTAGTTTCCAATCCAAAAGAGTTTCAAAGATATTGTTTAGAACGAAAATCATTAGGAAAAACAATAGGTTTTATTCCTACCATGGGGGCGCTCCACAAGGGACATCTAGAACTCGTCAAAAAATCTCTAGCTGAAAACGATTTAACAACGGTTAGTATTTTTGTTAATCCAACTCAGTTTGACCAGGAGTCAGACCTCAATTCCTACCCTAATTTGATAGAAAATGATTTAAATGCTCTTAGTGAACATGGCGTTGACCTTGTTTTTACGCCCACCGCTCCAGAAATGTATTTCGATAACTTTAACTATAAAATTTCGGAGTCAGAACTGAGCCGTAATCTTTGTGGAGCACATAGACTTGGGCATTTTGAAGGCGTTCTCACAGTCGTCTTAAAACTCTTAAATTTGGCTCAAGCAACTAAGGCTTATTTTGGAGAAAAGGATTATCAACAATATCTTCTTATCAAAAAAATGTGTGAGGCCTTTTTTATACCAACAGAAATCGTACCCGTTGCTACTGTTAGAGAAGCAGACGGTTTAGCTTTATCAAGCCGTAACTTACTTTTAGGAAAAGAAGAGCGAAATCTAGCTCCCAAACTTTTTGAAACCATCTCTGAAGCAAAGACTAAACAAGATGCGATCGTGAAATTGGAGGAATTGGGTTTTAAAGTAGATTATGTGGAGGATGTATTTGATCGTAGATTTGTGGCTGCAAGACTCGGAGAGGTGAGGTTAATCGACAATGTCCAATTATAAAATTCTCTTTAAAGTTTCTTCTTCAATTGCAGCTTTTAAAGCAGTTAGCGTCGTTTCGTCTCTTGTTAAACAAGGTCATGATGTCCGAGTTTTATGCTCCCCTGCCTCTTTGAACTTCGTTGGCTTATCCACTTGGCAGGGTATAAGTCAAAACCAAGTTCATGTAGACCAATACAATAATTCAAAAAATATTGATCATATCGAGCTTGATCGTTGGGCCGATGGAGTTGTTCTCTGCCCAGCTTCCGCATCAAGAATCAACAGCATGGCTGCTGGTATTTCCAATGATCTTTTAAATGATACATTCCTGGCCCATGATTTTAGAAAACCCTATTTGATTTTTCCTGCAATGAACACAGCTATGCTCAATCACCCAGCAACTACGGCATCAATTCAAAAGCTTGCTTCCTGGGGAATAGAAATTGAAAGTACCGACAGTGGACTACTTGCATGTGGTGAAAATGGTGATGGTAAACTCTTAGACCCCGAAGCTATCGTCAATCGAATTCTTCACACCATAAGTAAAAGCAAATATTTGCGGACTAAGAGTATTTTAATCACAGCCGGAGGAACGTCTGAGAAAATCGATCAAGTCAGACATATCTCTAATTTGAGTAGTGGCTTTACGGGAACACAGTTGGCCCAGGAACTCTATAGAATGGGATTCGAAGTAGATCTTGTTGCATCGGAGAATGCACCGAAAATACCAGGGATTCGAAGTCATATCTTCACTGACCACGAATCACTGAAATCAACTTTAACTCACTTGATTGGCCATATTAACTATGACTGGGTTATTCACGCTGCAGCCGTAAGCGATTATCTTGTTAGCTCAATCACATCAAATGGAGCTATATTAGACTCCACTCGTAAGCTAGAATCCAATAAGAATTTAGAACTTCATCTAAGTCCCTCAACAAAAATTATTGGCACTTTAGATAAGATGAGCGACAGATTAAAAAATTTAATTGCCTTCAAGCTCACTTCAAACGCCAACGAAAAAGGTGCTAATGAGGCTATTGCAAGGTTATTTAAATACAAACACGTAAGATATGTGATTCATAACGATTCTAGTCAGTTTAAAAATTCAGATAAAACTCATATCTTTAATATTTTTGATTCGAATCTCAAAAAGCTCGCAATGCTTGATGGCCCAGTTGAACTTAGCCAGCAGATTAGCGCACTGATATCTTCCGAGTCGAATCATTCAGTAGGAGAGAGCCATGATCTTATGTCTTGATGTAGGAAACACCCAAATATTTGGTGGAGTACATGATGGTGAAAAGTTGGTCTTTAACTTTCGAACTACAACGAGTATCAACCGGTCTTCTGATGAAACTGGGATTTTCCTTAGAAACGTACTAAGAGAAAACAATATTGATCCTTCAGATATCGATAAAGTTGCGATTTGTTCTGTTGTTCCACAAACACTCTACTCCTTAAAAGGTGCTTCTAAGAAGTACTTCAATTGCGAACCTTTTGTTTTGCAATCGGGAGTCAAAACTGGACTTAAAATTCGGTATAAAAATCCAAACGAGGTTGGAGCAGACCGGATTGCTAACGCCATCGCCGGAACCAATTTATTTCCCAATCGAGACTTGGTCATTGTTGATTTTGGAACTGCTACAACTTTCTGTGTTGTTTCTTCAAACAAGGAATACCTTGGTGGAGCTATTCTCCCGGGTTTAAAACTCAGTATGAATTCTTTGACTCAGAACACAGCAAAACTAATGTCTGTTGAAATCAAGCAACCAGAAAATGTGGTCGGTAGATCTACCGCAGAAAGCATTCAAGCTGGTCTCTATTTTGGCCAGGTCGGAGTTATAAAAGAGTTTATATCTCGAATCACAGAGGAGTCCTTTGCAGGAGAGAAGCCAGTAGTCATAGGCACCGGTGGTTTTTCGAAGCTCTTTTCGAGTGAAAAATTATTTGATTATCAATCCCCAGATCTCATTCTTGAAGGTCTTGTAAGCGCGTTAAAGATGAATATGTAGGAGGTCCCAACTATGGAACTAACGCTTTTAAAATCTAAAATTCATAGAGCAACTGTTACCGATGCCAATTTGGAGTACGAGGGGTCAATAACCTTGGATAAAGCTTTATGTGATAAAGCTAATATTTTTCCATTTGAGAAAGTTGAAATTTATAATTGTAATAATGGTGCTAGGTTCTCAACCTATGTCATTTATGGCGACAAGGGCGATGTATGTTTAAACGGTGCAGCCGCAAGACATGTTCACAAAGGTGATCTTGTCATCATCGCATGCTACGCTGGAATGACTCCTGATGAGGCAGCAAAACATCAGCCCGCTCTTATATTCGTTGATGAAGAGAATACTCTCATAGGGATTGTTACCAATAGGGATCTTCGTTTCGAAAAAAATGATGATAGACCAATTTCTGAAGTAATGACTTCCAAAAACTTGGTTACTGTTGGAGAAG
>CAZFYV010000252.1:0-5860 GCA_964523195.1 uncultured Pseudobdellovibrionaceae bacterium | reverse complement strand
GCTAAGGCTCTGTTTTATGCCCTTTAGGCGCAAAACACAAGTGATTTCACAGATTCACCCCCATACTCAATCTGATATTATCCCTGTAATATTAGGCACTTACATTATTTATATTGAGCTGAATTTGATTTGCTTAAATCCCTGCAGGAACTAGAATATCGATAGGAGTAAAAATTGAGTTCTGAATCGACAAAAAAAGAAATGTGCTACCTTCCCTTCTCGTCCATATTTGTGGATACAGACGAGAGCATCCGAACCTGTTGTATCATGGATACCAAGCTGGATACACTATCGGAGATTGATAGTTTTGAAAACTTTCTTACAACGAATCCCAATATCATCAGACAACAAGAAGCTTTTAACAG
The DNA here is from genome assembly GCA_964523195.1 of uncultured Pseudobdellovibrionaceae bacterium. Classification (GTDB taxonomy): domain Bacteria; phylum Bdellovibrionota; class Bdellovibrionia; order Bdellovibrionales; family JAGQZY01; genus JAUHWN01. Next base: position 5,495 of record CAZFYV010000252.1, on the reverse strand, counting down.
AGGCGAATTCCCTTTGCCCGAATGCGGATTGTGCAAATGGAATGTCGATCACAAGTTACAGCCATACAGAGATCGGGCTCACAACAGGCTTAGAACAGTTTCCGAAAAAGACCTACTCGCTAGAAATGATATTCTCTTTCTTGACCTGACCTTCGGGAGGCTTTGCAATCAATCATGTGCAACCTGTGGAAGTCTTAAATCTTCTAAATGGGTATCCTTAGACAAAGAAATCCAATCAACAGATTTAGAGTTTCGAAAAAATGACTACTTTTACGACCCGAGTGACCGTATCAAAAACCAAATTAGTGATGAAGACCTGAATAAATTCATCAAAATGATTCCTAAACTTCGACATTTATCTATACTGGGCGGAGAACCTCTCATTAACCCCCAATGCCTCAAGTTTTTAGAAAAGCTGATTGAAACTAATCAAAACATTGAAACGTCAATAACTACAAACTTGGCGATGAAGTCACAAAGGGCCCTAGAGATAGTTTCTAAAATCCCCAAACTTTCACTCGATGTGAGCATAGATGGTCCTCCAGATTTATATCACTGGATCCGTGGGCTTAAAATTGATCAAACTCTTGAAAACATACAGTGGCTTAAAGATCAAAATCCAAATTACCAGCTCAGAGTCGTTTTTACTCTAAGTGCTTATAATATACTTAGGCTCAGTGAATCGATAAAATACATCTCCAGCTTAGAGCCCTATAGAATACAAATCATACCAGTTATAGGTCCGCCGTTTTGCGCTCCCCACCTTGTTAAGAGTGATCTCATAGCAGAGGAATACGAATCCTATAGAAAACTAAAAAGTGAACTCGAAGGCAAAATTAGAATTTCAGGAGATAGTTTTATTGATCAACCTATACCTGGAACTGATTCAGTTATGCTTGTTCAAAGTAAAAAGTGGATCGAATTCATGAATAAAAAAAGGAATCTTAATCTTTACGAGATCGTTCCTACACTAGAGGCCGCACTTTCTTGACGTCTCTTTTTTTCGATCATGCCTTTCATAAAAAACTCGCCAGCACGATAAGAGCTTCGAACTAATGGGCCGCTAGCACAGTACAAAAATCCCATGTCATTGGCAACGTTCTCCCACTCTTTGAACTTTTCAGGAGTGATATACTCTTCAACTTTTAATCGACGACCACGAGGTCTTAAATATTGACCAAATGTAATCACATCACAATCGATCGAGCGAAGATCTTTCATGGTTTGAAGAATTTCCTCGTCTGTTTCTCCAAGCCCCAACATTAAAGACGTTTTAGTGTAACGAGTTGGATCTTTAGCCTTCACCCACTCAAGTACATTAAGCGATTGTCGATAACCAGAGCGCGGGTCTCTTACCGTCTTTTGAAGTCTTTCAACAGTTTCCACATTGTGAGCAAAAACATCTGGCTTTGACTCAGTCAGATGCTCAACCAATCCACGATCGCCGCGAAAATCTGGAGTTAAAATTTCAACGATAAGGTCAGGATCATTTTCTTTAATAACTTTCACAGTTTCCGCAAAGTGGCCAGAACCCTGATCTTCTAGATCGTCACGATCAACAGAAGTAATCACTACGTATTCAAGACCCATTTGACCGATGGCCCAGCCCACTTTTTGAGGCTCTTCTAAATCCAGCTTACCTTTGGGGTTTCCTGTTTTCACGGCACAGAATCGGCACCCTCTAGTGCAAACTTCGCCCATAAGCATAAAAGTGGCGGTTCCACCAGCCCAGCATTCACCCATATTTGGGCATTGAGCTTCCTGACAAACCGTCGCTAAATTGAGTTTGCCAAGCATCTCCTTAATGCGCTGATAATTTGGCCCTGTAGGTGCTTTGACCTTGAGCCATCTAGGTTTTGCCAATTCTTCTTTAGCCATAAAATACCTCAGGGCCTTTAATAGCCCCTACCACCTTTATTTTCAAGGATATTCATATTTTACCTTATTTTGGTGAGAGCTAGAAGTGCTCGGCAAAATAGCTTTAAATACTGGAAATTAGTGTCCTTTTAATTACGCAAAAAAAATCCTGTACCGGGGGGCACAGGATCCGCTTATCAGCGTTGGTAAATGTGGGTAACTGAGACAATTGTTATAAGGTTGGTAACCCTGGAAGCTCAGGAACATCGAATTCATCCGTTTGTTCCCCACCTTGCTGTGAGCTTTGATCAGAGATACACGAACCTTGGTTTTTAATTTTATCAGCAAGGTTTAGAATTTGACCTTCAAGATTGTCGTAACCTTGAGGAATTTGAAACACATTATTATCAGGTTGAGCAATGCTCTCTGCCTCAGACTGGTCACTTCCTCTAAGTGCGAGTACACGTTGAACTGAAGCTTGAGTATTAGCAGCTGCTTGGCAAACCTTCCATGGCCCTTCAAGCCCTGCAGTCAGTGATTGGATTTCCCCATTTGAAAGCGACAAAGTACAGATATCCGTATCCTGTCCGACCGCTCTCTCCAACCGAGCATCCCCAGATTGCATATCGATTGATAGTACAAACGAATCAGAGTTTGCATCGTCAGCACTATCAAAATTTATTGTTTGAACATCAAAACCTGAATCGTAACAAGTTGATGCCGGTACAGATGATTTCTCATTACAAGCAGCCAAACCGAAAAGCCCTACAAAAATAACCAATTTCAATACTTTCATTTCTAATCCCTTCATTTGATCCCCGTAACGTGCTGCTGTGTTGTGAATTTAGTTTAGGAAAATCAAAGAAAGAACCGAACTGATATATGTAAGCAAATAGAGTTTAGTTATTTCAGGCGTTTATGAGACTTTTTTATAGAACTGGGAGGGGCCTGATCCACATTTTTGGAAGAAACCCTGTGAAGTCCCCCACCTTAAGAACCGAGTTACAGTGGCTCGGGAGCAAGAAAACAAGGATTGTAGGTCTTTAGATTTGAACTCTACTATATTGTTAAGCTGCAGCTTCTCCAGATAAGCCATCTCAATTGACTGATTAACTTGACCAGAAAAGTCTATGGAAAGATTTAGCGGGAGCGAGCAATGATAAGCTCCACTGCGACTATGGACCTCAATATTGATTTTGTACTTCTTTAAATGTTGTTTGAGTCTTTTAACAAGCTGGTAAACTCGAGTAGGAGATGTGTTGGGATCGAAATACTCTTCAGGATGAAGAAAGGAAAAAATAGAAGCCACACGCTTAGGAACATAAAAATCAGAGAACAAAAAACTTAAAAGGCGAGATATAAGCTCTCCATCTCTAAAGACTAACTCCTCATTTATTTTCCCTTTATGAATCTGAAGAACTTGAGATTGACCTTTGTTCCAAATAAAACTCTCACTCTTGGGTTTAGCAGCTACCCACTTCTCAACCATCATTTTTCGATAGGACTCATAAGGAGTTCCAAAATAAACCTGTTCGAATAGGTTTTTATTTTTCGAAAAAACAGAAATATAAAAGTCACACTCTCTCAAAGTCTCCCAATGGTAGTTTTCCTCGGCAGACTGCTTTAACTCAACTAACCTGTCTAGACCTCGCTTGGGACTTTTCATTCCGTGGACTGAAAAGATGGTCTTCCACTTTTCGACATAGAAATTATTTAAATCTTCTGATCGCCCAAGTCTTTGATTCGCAATTTCAATATCTTCTGCGGCTTTCTTAAACTTCTGTAAACCAAATTGAGCCTGAGCCCTCAACTCCCAGCAATTTCCTTCTAATAATTTATGACCACTATTTTTTGTTGAATCTATAACTTCATCTAAAATTCCAAGAGCATTTCCAAATTGTCCATCGAAAATTAAAGCAGCACAGAGGTTCACTTGCCCGACAAGTTTTTGATAGTCATCGACATCTCTCATTCTGTCTATATACAACTCTAGAGGTTGGGTCGACTCTTTGTATTTCCACTGCCCAAATAAACAAAAAGCTCGATACAATAAAATCTCAGGAGTCTCTTCACTGTCTAACCCATCTAATAATGCCTGAGCCTCTGAAAGGGCTCCGTAATTTAAAAGAGCAACAGCATATTCAGCCTGCTCCTCCGAGGTGACTGGCTTTTCTAGAACCAACTCAGACCTTACAATTGGATTCAGAATTCTCAGAGCCAAAAGTAATAGATGATTTCGTCGAGCTAGATTCGCCACCCGTAACTTCAGATCCCTTGGAATTCTCTTTGTATTTATCGATTTGAGACGTTTGATCACTTTTTTTCGCTCCCCAGATCTACTGAGAGCTTCCAAGTCGTCTAAATCAGCACTAGAAAGAGTAATCATATCTGCTTAAGAATATCAGATTTATTAACGCATATGTTGTCCTATAATGAAAATCGTAGGGTAAGGGAGCCTCAATGTTCAACGGGATCAATATAAAATCTATCTTTAGGATAATGACCTTTATAGGTTTGATCTCAGTTCTATTTATTGGATTCCAAAATTGCAGTAGTAAAAAAGCCAGCCCCGATTCTTCTACAAATGATTCAAAAACAGAGTTTTCAGGAACTGGAAATGGGTCAGGTTATGGTGGAAAGACTGACGGTCGTTTCTACAATGTGGCTTCAACAAATGTTTGTACTTCTGGGCCTCTCGCACCTAGCTCCGTCATAGATTTTATCGAAATTGAAAATGGGAAAGCCTATTACTACGATAGTTGTAACCAAACTCAGCCTCAGGAAGTAAGCCTGGATGAATTTGACATAACTGAAACTAACAAGAACATCGTTGGATACCAAGATTCAGGCAACAACTATGAATTCAGCACTGAAGTACCAACTGCGGCAAATAACCTGTTACCAATTGAAGGTGTTTGTTACTTCACTGGTGACTCCAATCCAATCATAGAGCTGCAAGTCGTAGTTAGGTCACCTCAGCCACCAAGCATTGATTACCAAACTGAAGTCTATTACTCCTACTTTACCAACTTTTTCCAAACCGTAAACTATGACTTTCTCAGTCCATACAACTCCACCATATCTTCTGATCTAGTTGGAGACACTTATAGTTCGACCAATCCAAGCTCAGAGCTACTCGTGACTTCTGATCAAGGTCAATTTTTACCAGTCAGACCAGGAACCTTGAGAATAGATATCAACGGCGAACTCTTTAATCTTCAAACGCAAGTTTGTATCTTTCCTTCAGAACTCATCTTATAGGTGAGAGTCACCACAACACCAAATGTCACACAATAAAAACCTTGCATAGATGGAAATACGTGTAAGCATTCTTATATGAAGTACAAAGGTCTGTTATTCCAAGTTTTGCTCGTAGCAATCGTAGTAAAGGTCATTGCCATGACTCCTTATCGCCCTGAAGTCCTCACTTTTTTTTCTGAAGACAAACGAACACAAATTAATATTCCGATGAACGGTGATACAACCTTAGCAAAAAACAGAAGTTACTCTGTCACTTGGCCTGATTTAGGAGAATTTAAACATCCAAATAAAGTCATTTTTTTTACTGAGATTAAACGAGTTGTTTTTCTTGGAGGGCTTGGTGACCCGGGTAGCGACCTTGGTGTCATAGGCGTTTT
>CAZFYV010000251.1:0-5968 GCA_964523195.1 uncultured Pseudobdellovibrionaceae bacterium | reverse complement strand
TCCAACAGCTGCTACCCATGCCAATAAAAGCTTTGGGGTTACCGGAGTGACCATTGACGGTGTTGCAATTTTCAATAGTTTAGCAGCTGGTGATGACAATATTTTCCAAGAAGCAGGATCTTTTGACGAATGCCAAGGACACCCAGATGCTCAAAGTCGTTACCACTACCATTCAGAACCCTACGCATTGTCCTATCAAGATTCAAATTTAATAGGAATTATGCGGGACGGATATTTTATATATGGCCGCTATGACTTTGGCGGGAACACGGATTTAGACAACACAAATACAGCTAGCAATGAGTACATATATGGAGGTCACATTGGTCCTTCGCCTCTAACAGGCACGGGTAATCGTTGGCATTATCATGCCGTGTTTGCTAAAGGATGCGTGAATCGAATCGGTAATGGTGTGCAGGTTTTTGCCGACGACGGAAACTTTACAGTGGATGGCTCGAATCCTTGTATTGGTCCAACACCTGGTGGAACAGTAGTAAATGTTTACTTTTTATCTGGCTTTGGAAATGGTGGAGCTTTTGCGACTCCGCCAACGGCTAATGACAATGGTGGTGTCATGCAAAATAATACTCCAGCGACCCGTGCGTACTGGGGATCGGTCGAAGGAGACTGCACAGGATGCTAAATCTTCGGATGATTTTTCTTTCGATAATTCTATTGGGGACTTTTGCTCTTGAGTTTAGTTTTTCAGGGTCTAAGCAATTAGTTTCCGCTTTTTCTAGTGATATTGAAGTCAATGGGAATAGCGAATTGCAAGAAAGAGAAGGTCTCTTGTTTTATAAAGGCGAAGTCTTTACCGGAAGAACTATAGAGAGATTTCCAAAGGGAAATGTTTATAGGTCCACGCAATATCGCAAGGGACTCAAGCATGGACAAATGGAAGAATATGGTTTCACAGGAGCAATTAAGCATCGCTGGAATTTTACTCTTGGGAAAAAAGATGGTCTTCAATATGGTTGGTATCTTGAAGGGCCCAAAAAATATGTTCATGAGTATAAAGGTGGCCTATTTCATGGGGTGAATACAGAATGGTTTTTGGCGGGCAACCTCTTTAGTAAACGCACCTACAAAAACGGTGTCGAAGTGGCAACTAAAATACATTTTAGCACTAGTGAATTACACACCAATACTGTGACTCGAGACGGGGCCGTGTATGGACTTAAAACGGGTGATTTGTGTATGGACTTCAAAAAAGATGGGGAAATATAAATGAAGGCACTTGGCTTAAGCTTATTTGTTTTATGCTTCTGTTTTGCTATAGATGCAAAAGAGAGAGAAATCCCATTTTTCGAAAAAAATGAATTAACTCCTTACTGGCCCAATGAAACCAAAGGGATTGTTTCTGCAAAGATAGGTGCTTTTAAGGCTATTAAACAAAATGAGAGCGAACTCAATCACAAAGAATTCAAGGGTCAGCTTTCACTGGTCAATTTTTTCTTTGTTCAATGCCCTGATGTTTGTCCATTAATGATGAAAAACGTACAGCGTTTACAGAAGGCCCTTGAGGGACAAACAAACAAAATAAAAATCTATTCTTTTTCGGTTCTGCCGCAAGTAGATACTCCTGAGCGATTAAGGTCCTATGCGGAGACTTATAAAATTAATCTAAGTAATTGGACACTATTAACTGGCGACAAAAAGGAAATCTACAGAGTTGGTAAAAGTATGTTCAAGGCTGATGGTGCGGTCGGTGAGCAAAAAAGTGAAGATAGCTTCATCCACACGCAAAACATTTATCTAGTTGATCAAGATCTCAATATTCGAGGTATTTACGACACCAACAATTTTAAAGACATGGCTCAGTTAAAAGAAGATATTGGGATCTTAAACAAAGCTGTACCTAGAAAGCTCGCACACAAAGCGAAGTAATACTCTCTTAACTCTTCTTTTCCCTTCATTTTTGTGAGGAAACTTCTACACGGGTCCGGTAGATTTTACAGTGTTGGACAAGAGTTCGACAGGGTAGCCAAAGTGACTATTTTTGTAGCAAATGAACCTCTTACAATCTTCTATATACTTGTAATTTATTAATTAAAACGAACTAGATATTTTGGACAGACCTAGAATAGCAAGTCTTTGCAATTTTGCGTTCCAACTGAATTTTTGAAGAGTTTTTAGGATATTCATGTGCAGTTTTATACACTTGCTGTGTCGCAAAACAAAAGGTACACCGAAACGGCATTGTCTTTGCTTAAAAGTGAGCGAAGAGAAAGTCATTATTAGTGATTTGGTAACAGAAGTTTTCGCGAACGTGACTATAGAGATAGATTGAAACCAAGTTTCATCAACACCTTTTTAGGGGTTATTTGGGAGTCAAAAATGAAATTGAGTATCTTTAAATTGTTTATTTTTCTAGCAGTTGCTGCTCCAGTATCTTTTGTTTCGGCACAAGATGACAGTGATGTTGAAGAGCAAATCGATCAAGAAATCGAAAAGATTTACGAAGATCAGTCTTTATCTGAAGTTACTGCACGTCAGAAGAAAAAGAAGTCTAGTAAAAAAGGAAAGTCTAATTCAAACAATAAAATCGTGATTTTGAATAATCAAAAGCAGGATTTTCAAGGCTATCAAGGTCAATCGATTCAAGACCAGCCTACGACTTTTATTGAAGCTAGTCCTCTTGCAGAGTCTCGCGCCCAACAATTAAGAAAAGCACGAGAAGGACTTGAGTTAAACACTGAACAGAAAATCGTTGAAAAGTTAGAAGAATCTCGTATCCAAGACGAGAAGAAAAGAAGCCAACGCCTTTTTGGTAATGGGTTCTCTTCTGGATCTAACGATACTTACACTCAACAAGCTCAGAGCTATCCAGCTCCAGCAGTTGTTCCCGCTCAATACAATCAAGCTCGTGAAGTTGAGCAGGTTGAGCAAGTAAATATCAAAGATGAAATTAGATCGGCTCTTGAAGATATGAAGGAAACAGACGAGCCTGTTGCAGAACAACAGCTATATGTTTTCGCGAATCTTGGTCTTCCTGAGTATCCAGATGTTGTAAACATCCGTGGTAACTTAGCGACTGGTTTTGGTGTTGGCGTTCAAATGCCAAACCGATTCGTATTCGAAGGTACATTTAACTACTCGAACTATGATATCGAAGTGATTAATCAAACAGGTTTCTTAAACCCATTTCCTGAGTTTAAAGAACTTGATCAATATAACTTCCAGATTGCTGCGAAGTACGCAGTTCTTCCAACGAAATTAACTCCTGTATTAGGAGCCGTTGCTTCATATACACGTCGTGACTACACAGATAAGCAGTTCGTATTTGCTGATGGCGATACAACTTCAAATGCATTTGATATCGGTTTCTTAGTTGGTGCTGATATGGAAGTGACTCCGGGTTTTGTTATCGGCGGTAACTTTACCTATATGACAAACTTAGCTTACAGACAGGATTCTGATGTTCTTCAGTCTTTTGTCCAGCCTACGTTTGGTAATCCTGTTGAGGAATTTGATTATTATTTCATGACTGTAAGTGGGAAATTCCTCTTCTAAGTTTTAAGTACTCAATTTAATTCAATTTATCTCTTTAAAGGCCTTGGTTATTCCAGGGCCTTTTTTTGTCTCGACTCGACTTTTTGACTCGAAATTTTCTAAATGGAGGATACTCAAGATTTCCCGCAACCTAGATATATGGGGAAATGGACTTCCTAGGGTTAAAAGGATTTTGCTTTTAATTTGGGGGTACATATGAATAGGTTTCATTCACTAATTGTTGTGGGTCTATTGAGCTTTTCAAGCTTTGCATTTGCGAGCCAAGCGCTCGATTCTTTAAAATCTGGTAACTGCAGTTCTTGGGCATCTTCTTCAAGGCAGCCAACCTTATTGATTACTTTTGAAGGGCTTGCTTCACATAACAGTCGGGTCACAAAGAAAGTCTATAGCAACTTTGAAAAATCAAAAAAAGGTCAGAAAGTTGACGCTGTTTCTGGTGGTTCGGGTTTCATGGGTAGAGGACTTATGAATCCACTTGTAACTAAATATCCTTATGGATATGAGTTTTTGTTGTTGTCTCAAACATGGTCGAATGGTCGCCTCGATCAAATCGTAAAATGTATTTCTGATTGGAAGAGAGTCCGTGGACAGAGAATGCGCCTTGTTTTATCAGGGCACTCTAACGGTGGTGATGCTGCTTTTAGACTGACTCAACTTTTAAGGAAAAAGAAAATTAAAGTTGATGGTCTACTGACTGTCGACCCGCTTCCTAAGATTGGAACCTATGGAAGTAGCACCCACATGAGAAACTTTAAGCAACCGATTGATTCCGTTGGAGTCCATGTGAACTTTCACGTCAATGGAAACCGGTTGGCCAATTTAGAGTTCGCTGACGTCAATAAAGTGGTGAAGGCTTCTCATGTTCGAGCTCCCTTTAAGCCTGAAGTCTTAAAGGCTCTTAAGGGTATGATTGGCGCAAAAAAATAAATCTGACTTGATCGTGTGTAAAAAAATAGTTTTTAAAGGTCCTCAATTGGATTTGAGGGCCAGACTAGTTGATCTTGAGCCAAATATATTTTCAAATAAGTAGTTGTATTGATTGTTTGGAAGCAATTTTCGAGACTCAAGGAGCAATAGATTGCGCATAGTTACCTTTAGTAAAACTCGATTTGTTTGGATTTGGATGATGGCTTTTGGTCTTTTCATTCAACCTATGGTGGGTTTTTCCCAGGCCAAAGCGAGTAAGTCTCCAACGCGAAGAGATCTTGTGGTGACACAAGCTATTGCTAAGGTTGGCACCCATATTTTAACTCTAAGAGAGTTGGAAATTAACTCCATGGTTGAGAGAGCACTTTGGCCCATCGATTCAAAGAGCGCCAAAAAATTGGATTTCGCCCAAGAGACCAATGCCGTTTTGATCGAATGGGTAGTTTTTTTAGAAGCTAAATCATTTGCTGTTACGACTCTGACAAAAACGGAAGTGGATAAGTCTATTGAAAAAGTGAATAAGTACTACAGCCGCAATGTTAAGTGGGCGGGTTGGGAAGTTAGCGGCGTTGAATTACGACGCATGCTGGAGCGTAAACTTACAGCTAAAAAGTTTATTCGTTTTAAAACGGACTCTTCCTTAGTTCCCGTCACCGATGAAGATGCCCTTCTTTATTATCAGAAGAATAGGGGGAGGTTTGGAAATCTCCCTTTTGAGACCTTTAAGGAAAATATAAAACGTTTTCTGATCAAGCAGCAGGTGGATGCCAGGCTTCGAGATTGGTTTGATGTTCTACAAAGAAAGTATCAAATCAAAGTTTTTAAAGGTTAGTACAAGATTCAAAGGATGAATCGAGTTGAATGTAAGTGTTGATTTGAACTACGAGAATAGAAATTCTCTAAAGGGATTGTTGGCTAAGCACAAAAAAGATGCTGGTTCGTCTTTTCACTGGCCGACTGCAAAACTTGAGGACCATTTGAGTTCAAGCCGTAAAGCTGTGGCATTGGACTCTCAAACTCAAAAACCCATCGCTATAATTCTCTATCGATCCTATCTGGACGTCATTGAAGTCGACTATGTTTACAGTGATGGCGACTATAGATCGCAGGGTGTCATGACCCAGCTGTTTTCAAGTTTACTAGAATCCATGGTTGAAGATGCTCAAATGTGGTTAGAAGTCCATGAGAACAATTTAAAGGCCCGCTCACTCTATGAACGCATGGGCCTCTCAGTTTGCGGGAGACGTAGGAGTTACTATTCCGACAAAAAAGACGCTATTCTCTATAGTTATCAAGCTCAAACTCTATAAAGAACTTGCTAAGACCCCCCAATTTTGCTAAACAAAGTCATGGATGAGATAGGCCCGGTGGGTCTATCTTTTTTTTGTACAAAATTTTTGAAGTGATGAGCTTCAAATGGAACAGAATTGAGTTAATGCTAGATAGTCAAACTATTGAAAAACTTAAAGAAATGGCCTCTCAGGTGGCAACCCGAGAAAACTGCTCTTTGTATGATTTGGAGTTTGTG
>CAZFYV010000250.1:0-6002 GCA_964523195.1 uncultured Pseudobdellovibrionaceae bacterium | reverse complement strand
TCGACTTGATCGATCAAGACGACTGGATCTCTTTCGGGATCGTCTTCTTTGAGCGACAAAAACTGAACTTTCTTCAGCTTCTTTTACTATATCATCAACTTGAAAATCGGTTCCAGTGTTTGCTACGATATCTTCCGACAAGAAACCAAAAATACAAAGTATTAAGACTAACTTCTTCATCGGTATTTCGCCTCCGGAAAGAAGAAGCTCGCACCGATTGTTATAAATAGATTATCGGTTAACTCATCTTTACCAGTTACAGATGACGTTGTTGTATAAAAATTCCAACTAAAATCCCATCGCAATGCAAAAGACTTAGATATTGCAAATATTTGCCCAGTTCCCAAATGAACGGTGAGTGGTGATGACTCTTGATTTGTTTGAGTCACACCTAACCCAACTGAGAAATAAAGATCGAATGGAACAATCTCACTATCTAATAAACTATATTTTCCATAAATCGGAGACCATTTAAGATCTAAACCATAGTAAGCTTCGGGAGATACGAGACTGTCGGTGAGAACACCTTTTTGATCTTTAAGATCTTTTGTGACATCTCGCTTTTCCGTTCCCAAATACATAAAGAGTGCTTCTAATCCCCAGTCTTCTGTAATGTAGTAACCAGCTCTTCCAACGACTCCGATATTAAAAAAGAACGCATCATTTAGATTAGTAGAACCACCACCAAAAAATTCAAAGCGACCAGTCTTCGGAAGAAATCTTTTTTGAATAATGGCTACATCATCAAAAGGAGCAAGTTTGACTAAACCAGAGAGTTCTTTGATCTCTTGGTCCTTTGCTCTACGCGAAGATCGATCACTACTCTTCTTATCTCGAGATCGCTCGGTTCGTTGAGCTTCTTCATCGAACAAGGCCTCGATGTCGTCATCAGAACCATCTTGCGCTTGCGCATGGTCAGAAGAAACTATAATAAACACCACTCCTAAAATACAAAGTGATGCCGTCCAAAAAAACTTATATAAACTTGAAAATTTTAACATTAGGATAATACTCCTACTTTCTTCTAAGATACCGAAATCAATAAGAAGATTGTAGGTTTACCCACCAATCTAGACTTTGGAGATTAAGCCGAAAGTTAGAGCTGTAAAACAAATCCAACACTCAAGAGAGTTTCGAAAAAGAGCTTTTCATTGAAGGCGTCCGAAGGAACCGTCTCAGTTGCATTCTGAAGAGTTGAGGGCACTTTTTCATCCAAAACATTGGGACCTTGATAAAGGAGTCCTCTTAAATCAAAACGAATGGCGAAATTTTTCGTGAAGTAAAACTTTTGTCCTAACCCACCGTTTAAAACTGGAAAACTTCCGCCAGTGTAATTAATAATTCCACCCCCGGCAAAGAAGTAAAGACTCAGCTGCATTACCAAATCTTTTGTAATACTCATCTTTCCATAGTGGGTTGTGAATTGGTAGTTACCTGTAATTACGTACTCTGGCTTTGGTGCTTTCTCTAAGTTGATTGCAAATGCTGCATCCAAATCCTTTGCGTATGTCGACTGATCTGCAAAGAAAAAAGTTCCCCAAATATTAAACGCGCTACTCTCCGTAAAAGAATAACTGAGGGTTCCACCCGCACTCAATGGACTATAAAAGGGTTCATTAAGATTGAAACCCGCAAAGAAGCCAATCTCGAATGAATCTTCTAAGCTTACAATTCGATTTTTGACTACTGGAGCACCGTCAAAAACTGGCAAAACACTTTCTGTTGCCAGTTCTTCTTTCGGTAAACGAACTTCCGCAAAAGCTCCTTGAAAATAAAAACAAGTTATTAACGCGAGTAATACTTTTTTCAACTCACTCTCCCGGCTTTCGGGCGTAAGGGCCATAATTCATTATGATTTCACAAAACTCTCGGACCGCCCCTAGACCACCCGAAGCATTAGTCACATAATCAGCAACTTCTTTTACTTCATGAACCGCATCAGGAACAGTCGCTCCAAACCCTACACTTTTAATCAAGGGAGCATCAGGCAAATCATCGCCGATATAGGCAATTTCATTATCTTGAAGTCCCGTTTTTTCTTTTAAATCATCCATTGAAGGTTGCTTGTTGCCCTTACCTTCATAAAAATAATCGATTTTTAAATGAGATGCTCTCTCCCTAACATCAATGGAGTTCGCACCAGTAATTATTCCTGTTAAATATCCGGCTTCTCGAAGCCTCACTATTCCTATTCCGTCGCGGACAGAAAAGTGCCTTCTCCATTCACCCGTGCTATCGAAATAGATTTGAGCGTTGGTCATGACTCCATCGACATCGAAAACTGCCATTTTAATGTTCTTAATCTTATCTATATTAAGTTCCATCAAATTTCATTGTGGCAATTCATTGAGAAATGGGCAAGATGACTAGTGAATTCCCGATAAAGAAACAACAAAGACTCGACTTTAAGTCTGAATAAAAAACGAAAACGCATTGCGTTCAGGTGAAGACTATCGCAACTGTGCCGAAATAAGGTCCTGAAGATGCAAAATTCCAAGAGGCTTTGGCAATCCATTGTCTGATTCAACAACAAACAGAGTCTGAATCTTAAATTGCTCCATTAAAAACAATGCACGCTCAGCAAGCTCATCCGAACTTATTGTTTTTGGATGCATAGACATCAAATCCTTGGCTCTTAACTGCATTATCTCCGAAGTCTTTTCAATAGTCCGTCGGATATCACCATCAGTAATAACTCCGATCAATCCACCTTTAGAATCAACGACGCCAGTCACGCCACGAACTTCTTTACCAGTCATCGATGAAATCACATCCTTCATCGAAGTATCTTCTGTAACAACTGGCAAAGCATCCCCTTCATGCATCACATCTTTAACTCGAGTGAGGAGTTTTCTACCTAAACTGCCACCAGGATGAAATTCAGCAAAATCCTCTTCTTTAAATCCTTTTTGTTTTAGAACAGCCATGGCGATCGCGTCAGCCATTGCTAAAGAAGCTGTTGAACTTGCAGTCGGCGCTAACCCCAATGGGCAGGCCTCTTCGGAAACACGAACGTTAATAAACAAATCTGAAGATAAGGCTAATTTGCTTTCGGGATTACCAGTCATACCAATCAATGGGATTCCCTTGCGCGCGCAATGGCTAATTACAGGAACAAGTTCATTTGAACCACCGCCATAGCTTATAACGAATACTAGATCTTTATTTCCGACAACTCCTAAATCTCCATGGGAACTTTCAGCTGGGTGAAGAAAAACAGAAGGTGTACCAGTAGAGCTCAAGGTCGCGGCCATCTTTCTAGCAACGTGCCCTGATTTACCCATTCCGGTGATGATAACTTTGCCTTCACAATGAACAAATTTTTCAACAATCTTCGCAAAGTTATCATTGATTTGCTCTTGCAGCTCACTGACTGCTTGAGCTTCAATCTTTAATACTCTTCGACCTTCTTCAATAACACTCATAGTTACACCAAGTTGTGACGATTTCGGAGTGACTTTGAAGAACCATCATCCGAGGCTTCTAACTTCTTTTTCTTTCGTTTCTCAACCAGGCTATCTTCATAATTTCTATCCATAGCTGCTTTTACAAAAGAGAAAAACAAGGGATGAGGTTCCAATGGTCGCGATTTAAATTCCGGATGAAATTGAACCGCAACAAACCACGGGTGATCTTGGATCTCAAGAATTTCAACAAGATCTCTTTCTTTATTAAATCCTGAGGCGACAAGACCATTACTCTCAAAAAGGTCTCTGTATTTATTATTAAATTCATAGCGATGACGATGTCGCTCAAATATCTCTTTAGTTTGATAAACTTCGAAAGCCTTTGAGTCTTTCTCGATAGAGCATTTATAGGAACCCAGGCGCATAGTACCACCCATGTTTTCCATATCTTTTTGCTCTTCCATATAGTCTATAACAAAGTTTCGAATACCTTTGCCTGGCTTCTTGAGTTCCCTGCTTGTCGCATCTTTGATTCCACAAACATTGCGAGCAAACTCTACAGCAGCGAGTTGCATACCGTAACAAATACCAAAGAAAGGGACTCTATTTTCTCGAGCATACTGGATTGCATGCATTTTACCCTCGACTCCTCGTGGACCGAAGCCACCCGGAACAAGAATAGCATCCACATCAGCTAGGGCATGACCAACATTTTTTCCATTGAGAGTTTCAGAATCGATATAAGTGATATCCACTTTAGAATCGTTCGCTATTGCCCCATGAACCAAGGCTTCGTGAAGAGATTTATAACTCTCTTTTAGATCTACATATTTACCAACGATTCCGATGGAAACTCTATTTGTCGGGTTCTTCACAATATTAACAATGTTATCCCAACCAGTAAGATCTTGTTCAGAAAGATCTTTCAACTGAAGTCGATCTATCACTCGCTCATCGAACTTTTCTTTATGCAGCATCAATGGAACTTCATATATTGAACTCGCGTCGTAGGCAGCGATAACGTTTTCAGGTCTTACACTACAGAATAAGCCTATTTTTGATTTCACCTCAGAAGGAATTGGGCGTTCACTTCGACAAACAAGAAAATCTGGCTGAATACCAATTTCTCTGAGTTCCTTTACAGAGTGCTGAGTCGGCTTAGATTTCATTTCCCCAGCAGCGCTTATATACGGAATATAGGTAACGTGGACAAAGATTGAATTTTCAACACCCACATCTACTCGCATTTGACGTATCGACTCCAAGAACGGCAGACCTTCGATATCTCCAACAGTTCCACCAATTTCTACAATACAAACCTCAGAGCCCTGAGCAGCATCGTAAATGCGACTTTTAATTTCATCAGTAATATGTGGAATGACTTGAACTGTTCCACCAAGATAATCACCACGTCGCTCTTTTTTAATAACCTCATCGTAAATTTGACCAGTGGTAACACTATTTGAACGTCCAACAGTTATTGAAGTGAATCGCTCGTAGTGCCCCAAATCTAAATCTGTTTCAGCTCCATCATCTGTAACGTAAACTTCACCATGCTGAAAAGGAGACATAGTTCCTGGATCTACATTGATATAAGGGTCACACTTCATAATAGTGACTTTAAGACCTCTTGACTCTAAAAGAGTTCCTAAACTAGCAGCAGATAAACCCTTACCAATTGATGAAACAACACCACCAGTAACAAAAATAAACTTTTGAACTAGAGGCTCAGAGGTACTTTTCATTGGAGAGACTTTGCGCTTCTCCGATTTTTTCTTCATAGCTCGCTTAGCCGTTGTTTTAGGGAGAGACTTCTTTTTAGAAGCCTTTTTACCAGAACCCTTGCCTGATCCCTTAGTCGTCGCTTTTGCCGACTTTCCACTGACTTTCTTCTTTTTAGCTTTTTTCTTCTGAGCCATGCTTCGCCTCTTTCAATAAACGCTCTATTTTCAGCACATCTTCAGGAGTGTCAACACCCCAGCTTTCATGATCGACAGTGACCACTTTAATCTTAGCCCCAAGACTCAACGCTCGAAGTTGCTCCAAGCCTTCTAAGCCCTCCAATTCCGATGGACCTGCAGACACAAAGTCCTTGAGAAACGAAGTTCTAAATCCATATATGCCTATGTGCTTACGTACTTGCGAGTAGTCCGATCCAGCCTCAAAGGCGCGTCGCGTAAAAGGGATCGGATGTCGACTAAAATAAAGGGCTTCAGAGTCCCTGTTTAGAACTATTTTGGCAGTATTTGGACTCTCCAAATCTTCTTCAGAAATGACCCTGCCAAGAGTCGCCATTTCCAAATGTGGATTCTCCAATAATGGGGCTACTAACTTATCAATTATGTCTCCCCTGATAAGAGGCTCATCCCCTTGGATATTTACGGCAATATCGAAATCCTCAGAAGCAATAGCAGCCCAAACTCGATCAGTTCCGGAAGCTAACTCTGGATCAGTCATTACCGCTCTGACCCCACACTTTTCGGCTTCAGCAAAAATTTCTTTGTGATCCGTGGCTACAATTAATTCGTCGACATGCTTAGAGCTCTTAGATCCAGCAATCACGTGGGAAAGCAAACTAGAACCAGCTATCATTTT
>CAZFYV010000249.1:0-6017 GCA_964523195.1 uncultured Pseudobdellovibrionaceae bacterium | reverse complement strand
TTCACCCAAGTATAGATATGAAATAGATGGTCACCCAACTCCTATTGCCAATAGAGAGGTGGCAGAAGATATAGCCAAAGACCTTTTACTACTCGATCAACAGCCTTAAACTCTGGCTGGCATTAAGAATTATCAGCAGGTTTTTAAGTAAATTGGCTCGCATATATTGTTTCCTGTCTACTACGTAAACAGGTTCTAGATTGTAGATTCTGTGCAAAAAGAAATTGTCATATCTAGAATCAACCCATTGATTTGTGTATTCTATTGACACAGTAGACGAAAATAACCTAAATAGCTTCATATTTTCAATAGTTTACAGCTATGGCTTTGGAAGACTTAAAACGTTGATTATCGTGACAGTTCCAATCTGGGGTAAATAAAATTGGGCTTTCCCATGAGGCACGGGCTTTGCCTTATGTGGGGCGTGGAGATTAAATGATTGAGCAAATAATAGAACGTATAAGTGAAGTATTTAATAACAGATTCGGCTATGAACTCAGAGTTCACCCCAACAACTATATAGATGAATGGGGATTAACCGTAGATAACCAAAAACGATTAGCCCTCGTGAAACATAGTTACTGTGAGAAATGGGGTTATTCAGTTAATGGTCATCAAAATCAAATATGTTTTGTAGAAGTGATCGACCTAAAATCACCTTCTATAGAATTGCAAAAAGAGATGGCACTAGAATTAGCTACCAACTTAGAAGTCTTTTTGCAAAAGATCGAATACAAACAAAATAGAAGAATACGTCAACAGACAGTTCATGAAGCAAAACACAAAAAGATAGTTAGCTTACAAGAATATCAAACACTGTCTGTGATGTTTGATCAAATTGGTCCAATTCCTAGAGTTTTAAAATCGAAAGAGGTTCCTCACCATATGCTATTAATCGAGTCCAAACCACTAGATGCCTATAGAATTGCACACGAAATTCATCAACTCAGTAGACGTTGGGCTTTCCTAACCGTCGATAGAGACTTCTTTAAAGAACACAACTACGATTCGATTCAAGACATGGGAGCGGTTACTCTATTTATCGAGGACTTCAGTCAGTTCACACAAGAAGAGCAAGAACATTTGGATAAAATTATTGAATGGCAACCAACAGCAGATCAACCCGTTGTCATTGCCGCCTTTCAAACCGAAGATAAATCGGCACCTGTTTACAACTCATTACATCCTAAGATCACTGAAAAGTTGAGACTGCACAGTGTAGAGAATCACAAACACTTACCTAAGAAACAAAAGAATTGGAAAGTCGCTCAAGAAATGGCCAAGAGTATTCTTGGACTTGATCAGCTACAAGCCAAGGCAGTGGGTGATTCCCAGGTTTATGAGAAAGCACCACATTTAAGTGTTGTGGACCAAGCCCCTATTCACTAGACCAAAGCTCTTTTACTGAGAATATATTGTAAAATAAGATTTCCTAAATCCTTGCTACCTTGCCAAAATAGTGCTTTTTTGGAAGACTAAGAAAATGACGTCGTTAACCCAGAAGAGCAAAACTATGAAGGTATTTAGAGCCACAGAAGATGAACAAAAGATTAGCCAATTTCTCGATGAAGATTTTGGAGCTGGTCAATATAAGATTTATCCCCTAGCTGGTGACGCTTCAACTCGTAGATACTATCGAATTATTAAAGATGAAACTTCATATGTTGTTATGGCTTGGGAGCCTTATGAAGATAGCTCAGACTTTCCTTTTTTAAGCGTTCACGATCTCTTTTCTAAAGCAAAAGTACAAGTCCCAGAGATTGTTAAAAAATCTCCTGAGCTTGGCTTAATGCTTTTAGAAGACCTCGGAGACCTGACTTTAGAAAGAAAGTTTTGGGAAAACCAAAGCCAAGAACTCTGCTTACCTTTCTATCAGTTGGCAATGGATGAGCTAGCGAAAATTCATTTTACTGCGACTCGAACAGATACCAATTCAACTGCTTTCACAACCGTTTTTGATAAAGAAAAACTTCTCTGGGAACTCAACTATGGACGCAAACATCTCATTGAGAATATTTGTAAGGTTGAACTCTCCGATACTGAATCAAAATCCATGGACAGTATTTTTGGAGATGTTAGTGAAACTTTGGCTAATCAAAAAAAGGTAGTTTGCCACAGGGATTATCATTCAAGAAATGTTATGATCAAATTTGGCAAAATGCGTGTTATTGATTTTCAAGATGCACGTATGGGACCTAAACAATATGACTTGGTTTCCTTACTCAAAGATTCCTATGTTAATCTTGATGATAAGATCGAGACCTATCTTATAGATTATTATTTCGACCAAGCGCGCGAATTTAATTTTGAGTTAGAATCTAGAGATGAGTTTATGGAGATGTATCACCTCCAAACGATCCAACGCTGTTTTAAAGCCTGTGGTAGCTTTGCTAGCTTTAAGGTTCAACGAGATGACAACCGCTATGTCAAATACCTAAGCCCTACACTCCAGAGGGTTAAACAAGCTCTTCTGCACTTCCCTAAGTTTTCTGCGTTCAACGAAATACTTGAACAATATGGAATCTACGACCATGATTTTAAGTCATGAAGGCCTTTGTACTCACAGCGGGAATCGGATCGCGATTAAGACCATACACTGAATTTTTACCAAAGCCTGCTCTTCCGCTTTTGAATATTCCTATTGTTTACTACAGTTGTTACCTACTAAAGCAATCAGGTGTTGATAAGATGCTTTTTAACTTACACCATCTTCCAGATGCCATGAAAGATTGTGTGGAGGCTTTACCTCTCCAAAACTCCGAGATTTCATTTTCTTATGAAAAGGAAAAAATCTTAGGTGGCGCAGGAGGATTGTGTCACGCTTGGAGTGGAGAGTTTGAGAAAGAAGACTCTATCATTTACGTGAATGGTGATGAAATCTTTTTCCCAAAAGATCCTGCAATAATAAAAAAGCTAAATGACAATAGAATCGAAACCGGAGCACTTGCAAGCATCTTGGTCAAAGATCACCCAGGCCTTGGTGATCAGTTCGGTGCCGTATGGATTGACGACAATAGTAATGTCATGGGCTTTGGAAAGACTCCACCTACCAACATAACTGCTCCACATTATTCCGGATCAAAACTGACTCCAAAACACTTCACAGGCTATATTTCTTTAGATCCTTCAATTATTGACGAGCTTTCCGTTGATGAACCCAACCTCTTTTACGACACCTTCACAAAACTTATAAACCACAAAGAATTAGTAAGTGGTATCAATGTTCTCAACTGTGAGGGGGATTGGTTTGAAGTTGGAAATGCTAATGATTTCATCAAGGCTTCCAAAGAAGTTTGTGAGCTTCTTCAATCTGGTCACCCCTACCTTGACTCTCTGTTTGAAAGTTTTGGTCAAAACGGTCTTCACCAGATCACTCAATCTGAGAAGGCACTCATTTTTAAACATCCCGACACCCAATTGCCTCAAAATATCGAATTTGAGGGCTTTGTCAGCCTCTCACAGGACTTTAATCTAAGTGGAGTGACTTACGTCAAAGATTCAGTACTCGTGTCACAAAAGGCGGATAAACCCCTGGAATCATACGACTCTAAAATCGTTCTATAATGAGACAGATGTGATCTAGGTCACAATCCTTAACAAAGGTCTAGTTTGAATTAAGATTCTCTAATAACTATGCAAAATCATATCATAAACCCTAAGTCCGGCCGATAGGAATATATGAGCACGGAACGTAAGTGGATCTTAGTAGCAGACGACGAAGAGGAGATAAGAAATCTTATCGCCAACTTTATCGAAATCAACTACGGTGATTCCGTTAAAATTATCGAAGCCAAAGATGGTGTTGAAGCCAGTCATAAAATTAAGTTCCAAGCTTTCGATATTATAATAACAGATCTTAAAATGCCTAATCGTGAGGGACAGGCATTTATCAAATCGGCAGTTCAGAGCCAGCTCAATAATGCAGCTCCAATCATAGTCATTACAGGATATCCTGATGATTCACTAGAGAGACAGTACAGCCATTTAAAACAGCTCCCTAAGCCTTTTGAAATGAGTGACCTACTTCAAGAAATCGAAAGACAACTAAAACTTGGTCGAACTGATCGAAGAATTGCTGCCGGAGTATTAAACTCATATCTAGAGGGATCAAAAAACTTTGTAGAAAAAGTGATGGGGTTTGAGCCCGAACAGAAAGTCACAGAGTTAAAAAAACCTGGCTACTTCAACAACGGCAGCGAGCATATCGTGATCACTTTTAAAACTGAGAACGCTCGCAATCAGATAATCATTGGATTCGAACGCGGGGTAGTTGATAAAATCGCCTCAACATTGAATTCTGATATAATCCTCGATGAAAGGCTCATCTGCACGACGGCTGCTAAAACTATTTTTAGAAGGGCTTCTTCTCACTTATGGAAAGAAAGTAATACCAGGCCCGTTTTAATTGAATGTCGATATCTCGATATGACTAATAAACAAGATTCTGACCTGCTCACTAAATGTAAGGGGATTATGATACCTCTTGAAACTCCAGCCGGAACGATCACAGCCATTGCCGTTTGGGAAGGTCAGGTTAAAAAAGCAAACCAAGCTCTACCAAAATCTGCTTAAAGAGAAATCTGTCCTAAGCAAAACTTTTCTTTTGCTCCTGTAATGGAGTTCATTTCAACTGGAATTTCTAAATATCGATAGGCCGCCAAAAGAGCAAAGGCTCCACCCTCTACTGCGCAGGCTGGCCAACCGATGTCTTCAGAAGTATTAAATTCAACTTGTGGCAAATGAAACTGAATTCGACCCATCAAAAAATGATTGTAAACACCACCACCAGAGAAATAAATTCTTTCTGGAAGGCTTTTGAAGTTATTCTTATAGGCGTCCGCAATTGTTACGGCAGAAAGCTCAGTCAGAGTTGCAAGTTGATCTTCAGGTTTTAACTTTGAAAGGTCTTTTTTGTACTTAGAATAAAAAACCTCACCAAATTCTTCGCGACCACAACTTTTAGGATAGCCCTTTTTAAAATAAGAGTGCTTTAACATTTTGTTTAAAAGCTTCACATCCACAAGGCCTTTAGCCGCAAAATTACCACTCTTATCAAAACCAGATTTTTTAGGGAAAAGAGTTCGATAACACATATCAAGAAGCATGTTCGCAGGACCAGTATCAAACGAAGCAATCTCATATCGACTTGATTTCTTCTGTACCCAAGTCAGATTAGAGATACCACCCAAATTATGAAAAGCCATGGGCTGTTTTTTCAAATGACTTTTTAGCAATGCTCTATGGAAAATCGGAGCAAGTGGTGCTCCTTGACCTAGAGAAGCGATATCACGAGACCTAAAATTAGAAACCACAGGAACTTTAAAATCTCGAGCTATAAAACTTGATTCGCCTAATTGTAGAGTTGATTTAGTTCCATGGTGGTAAACCGTTTGACCGTGAAGTCCCACCAAATCGAACTTCCATTTTTTTGCTTGAGCAACAACCTTTAGTTTTTTTGCGTAGAACTGCCCCAACTTAAAATGGAGCTCCGCTCCCGTCCAAAGATCAACTTCATTATTTGCTGCTTGATGGAGAGACACCTGTAGGTCTTTTGAAAAGCTAACACTTTTCATATCGAGAAACTCTATTTTTCCAGTAGCTAGCTTATAGTTACATAAAACAAAGTCGATTCCATCGATACTTGTTCCACTCATGATTCCGACAATTTTTAACGACTTTTTTTGTGGCATAAAACAACAATGCCTGAGTTATAGAACTCAGGCAAGTTGGTTTATGTAAACTCTTTGGTGAGAAAAAATCAAACTTAGACTATGGCCTCATAGTGCCTTCTTTAATTCGATATCGGCGTGAAACCTTCTCGAACAAACTAGGACCATATGGACCAGTAATTCCATCTCTAGCTTTTACAGTCATCATACCCGCTAAACTTCGACGCCTTTGATACTGATTGTAGCCTTTGCCTCCAGGTAAAAAGGCTTTAAGATCAAATTGTCTTTGAGCTTGAACCTGTCCGTTTGGATTTTGATTCGCATATCTTGCAGCCCCTCGTCGTGTTC
>CAZFYV010000248.1:0-6050 GCA_964523195.1 uncultured Pseudobdellovibrionaceae bacterium | reverse complement strand
TGATTTGAGCAAAACCCAAGTTATGGATCTCCAAAATGAAATCGTAAAGCGCTTTCCTAATATTTCTCTGATAGATGTTTCCAGGGTCGTTAAAAGGGTCTTGGAAATTGCGACAACTATTTCATGGGCCCTAAAGTTAATGGCTGGCCTGTGTTTGTTTGTCGCCTTAGTGGTTTTGTACAGTATTGCGCGTAATCAAGTCCGTCTGAGGAAAGTGGAGCTGAACTTATTGAAGGTTCTGGGTAGTTCTTTTGCCCAGATACAGCGGGTACAAATGACTGAGTTTGCTTCAATAGGAATCTTGGCCACAACAGCGGGAATCTTGGCCAGTACTGCTCTAACTTATGGGCTCTCTTTGGTGTTGTTTAACGGAATCTTCTCCTACCCATGGCTAAACAGTATTTTGCTGTTCGTAGGGGTTCCAGCTCTATGTCTCCTTGTGGGGTATTTTGCTTTGGGGCAATCACTTAAAGAATCCGCAGCTCAGGCCCTCTATGACGAGCATTGAGTTGATTTCAAGCCATTTTGAATCATTCACTTAAATAATTGATATCATATAGCAATATGAGTTTAAAAACCCTTGAACTGAGGCTCGCAATGCATTAATATAGGCTAGATTTGGGCTTGTTTAGGAAGTGTTGTATAACGGGCCCATCTAAGGATCTAATTTTGGGAGTCTAATTTGGCGGCAAAACTAACAACCTTAACTCGCAGATGTCACTTTTCCAGTGGTCATGCTTATAGAGTTGAAGGGCTTTCAGAAGAAGAGAATCGAAAGCTCTTTGGGAAGCTGTTTGTTCCAGCGGGATTAGGCCACAATTTTGTCCTAGAGGTTACAGTAGCCGGTGAGTTGGCTGAAGAAACGGGAATGATCTGCGACCTTGGAGATATCGATTTGGCGATGAAGCAGGTTTCAGATCCCTTTGATCACCATTTTATCAACCACGATATCCCCGAGTTTGCCGAAACTGTTCCGACACCTGAAACCCTAAGTGTCCATTTTTTCAAGGCTTTGAGACCTTTACTTTTAGAAAAAGGGACCCATATTAAGAGGGTAAGGGTTTATGAGGGAGAAGATGTTTGGGGTGACCACACGGCTTCTTTAAACGAAGATGAAGCGCTTATTACCCGCAAGATTTCCATTTCATGTTTGCACCGACATCACAATCCTGATTTGAGCCCAGAAGAAAACGAAAAACTTTACTACAAGTGCTCACGAATGCATGGACATGAGTACAAACTTGAAGTGACTTTAAAAGGAAAAATTGATCCCCAGTCAGGCATGGTTTTTCCCAGGCCAGAACTGGAAGAGATTTTAGAAGAGAAAATTGTGAAGGTTTTTCATGGAAGTTATCTCAATGAGCACGTTGGGAACACTTCTGGAGAGATTATTTTGCAATTTTTCGAAAACCAGTTAAAAAATGAGTTCGCCCAAGATGCTTTTTACGGACTGCGATTGCGTGAAACTCGCAAAAACCATTTTACGACACCAAGACTGGTTCAGCGCATAGGAGAATCGCTATGAAGTTTGAAAATAAAACTCCGCAAAAAGAGCTTGGAGAAGGTACTGAAGGAAGTGGAGCTGCGATGCCAGATGTTGCTAGCCAAAGTAAAACTCAGACATATCCTTTACTCGATATGGTGGGCATGAGCGCAATTGAAACTCCTGTAATGTTAAAGTCAAATGACGGAGTTTTGGTTCGAACATCTGCCCGTGCAGATGCCTATGTGAACCTTGTTGACTCATCAGCAAAGGGAATTCATATGTCACGCCTCTTCCTTGAGTTGGGAGAGAAACTTCCCAAGAGAGAGCTGAATGGGGCTTTAATTAAAGAAATTCTTGAGAACTTCATTGATACTCATAAAGGCCTGTCGGACTCTGCGTTTTTGAGAATTTCATTTGAAGATATGGTTTTAAGAGATGCGCTTAAGAGTGAATATAAGGGTTGGAGAAACTATCCAGTTTTCTTAGCTGCACGTTTAGATAAAGGTCAGCTCAAGCTGGAAATGGGAGTAGAGGTTCTTTACTCTTCAACTTGTCCTTGTTCTGCAGCCTTAGCCCGTCAACTCATTCAAGATCAGTTTAAAAAGGATTTCCCGGTTGATGGAGAGCTTGATTACGATCAAGTTTTGTCTTGGTTAGGATCCGAAAAGGGTATCGTTGCTACTCCGCACAGTCAGCGCTCTAAAGCTGAAGTTTTGGTCGACCTTGGAGATCAAGTCGACAGCCTTGATTGGATTAAATTGGTCGACCAAGTTGAAGGTGTTTTGAAAACGGCAGTGCAGGCTGCTGTTAAGCGACCAGATGAGCAAGAGTTCTCACTTCTCAATGGTCAAAATTTGATGTTTTGCGAAGATGCCGCGAGACGAATTCATTCTGTGCTTGATGCACAGTCGGAGATTAAGGACTTTTGGGTGAAGTGTACTCATATGGAAAGTTTACATCCTCACGACGCAGTTAGTTCGACCTCAAAAGGGATTCAAGGCGGTTATCAGGCCAAATTCTAAGCATTTTCTCAAAATGAGTCATAGTTTTTAAGAAGCCCTAACAACTATCGATAAACCTGTGTCGATTTGTTATCTGTTGCAAAATTAAATCAAGGCACAAGTGGAACAATGAATAAGGCACAGGGTTTCATTTATGAAAATATTATTAGCTGAAGATGAAAACCAGCTAAGAGCAATTTACTCTAAGGTTTTTCAAAAAGAAGGTATCGAGGTTATCGCGGTTAGCGATGGCCTTGAAGCCTATAAGGCTCTAAAGAAACACTCTGATATTGATATCATAGTATCTGATTTAAAGATGCCGTATTACGATGGGTTTTGGCTTCTAGATAAGGTCAAAGGAGACTCCGACCTTAAACACCTTCCATTCGTGGTTATTTCAGGGTATATCGATGGGTCAGAGAGTATTCTTAGAATAAAGGGTGTATCTGAGATAATCAGCAAGCCTTGTGATATCCGTAAGCTTGTAGATCTTGTTCATTTACCTGCTCAACTCGCCAGTTAACTACTTAACTACTGGTCTCGAGTTAATTACTTAACTACTGATTTCGAGTTAATTACTTAACTGCTGATTTCGAGTTAATTACTTAACTACGTAATAATCGATGACGTTGGCGGGAGCTCTGTAGGACTTTTTCACCAAAACGCGATCAGCATTCAGCGCCAATAGAATTAGTAGTACTATAAATGTTGGGATTAAAAGTTTCATATCATTCTCGCTTTTGCCTTTATTAGTGCAAGGGTGAGTCCAAGAGGTCGTCTCGTAATGAATCTATGTGGAGGAATCTGTTCCTCTAGAGTGAAACTAGTCTGATGTGTTTCAATTTGATACGTTGAACTTAAAGTAGTTATGACAATAATTGCGGTAGGTCCTTAGCTACTTTTTGGATTGGATAGATTGTTCGAGCAGTTTTTTTAGCTGTTTTAAACGGTTGGCTCTTTTTTCTTTTTCAGTTGGCTTTCCCCAATTTTCTACAAATTTGTGAATATGATAGAGGTCTACAAATACTCCTCCTGGGATAGGGATGATTGGAGGGACATAGTGAGTAAATACATGTTTGAGCTCTTGATTTAATCGAGGTTCTACAAATCGATGTAAGTTAAAAGAAATGAGATTTTTCATGACCTTACTCGTGTCCCTTGTCGTAGGGGTAACAGAATCGTAGTTATGGTGAACTTTCAATGAGATAATCATGTCATTTTCAAAATATAGTTTTTCTGGAAGCGGAAGTCTTAGAGCAAAATTGATGATACTCAAAACATAAGCGCAGAGAATATCGCGATCACTCCTAAAGGAAATTATCTCTTTTATGGTGCCATCTTCCCCAAGTTTTAGTGTTATCTGAGTTGTGCCTTTAATTCGTTCTTTTAAAAAGTCTTCTGGGTATCCCAGTTGCTTTTGTATTTTAGATCGGATGGTTTCAAGGCTCGGTGAGAGTTTTAAATATTGTTTTAAACCGATGGCATTGGCTTGAGCTAATTCTGGATAAGTTCCATTGAAGTCTGAGTCAAAGTCCTTTTCATATTCGGATCGAGGCTTTGTTCCTTTTGCAATGAGTCTTTCGAATCCAGATTCTATACCGTATTTTTTAGTAACCACCTCCATATTGGCGATCTCATTTTTTTCAGTAAACCCCTCACTTTTAGTCTCTTTTTGTTGATGCTCATTTTGGGTGTTTGAAGTCTTGTCTTCGATGTTTTGATGATCTGTTTTTGGAAATTCAATCCATTCCAGGGGTTCCCGAGGTAAATCTTTAGTCGGCTGATCTAGCTTATTCAACAGAAGCCATAAAATAGTATGGAGAAGAATGGAAGTGGAAGAATATATTAAGAGTTTTCTGGTATCCATTAACCAAATGGTAGCTCTTATATAAATTTGTGATGTAAAAGGCTTTGCCGAGCAAAGTCAGGTGTTTTTACGTTGTTTGTTTGACTAATTGAGTGATCGAATCTCTTTGATGATAGTTTTAGCAGCTTCCGTTTTTTGCATGTCAGCTCTGTATACGAGACAGATTGAATCGGCAAAAACCATTTTTGTTTCAACTTTCTTTAACTTGTAGGTTTTAACTCGAGTTGCAACCCTTTGCGGAAGAATAGCTATTCCAGCTTTAGAAGCGACTAAGCTGGTTATCACTTCAAGATTGCTTGACCCTATAGATCTAGCAAACTTTAGACCCTGCTTTTCAGCCTTTTTCATAAGTGTCTGACTTTGTAAAAGTTCAGGATCAGCTATTAATACAGCCTGGTCCGAGTTCAAATCTTGATTTTTAGAAGGTTGATTACTCGTCCAAAATGTAACCTCGTCGGAGAGGAGTTTTTGGATCACTAAATCGGGATGTTGCACGGGATTAACAACAATTCCGAAATCTAGTTTGAAGCTAATGACGTCTTCAGTGATCTTTCTTGAGAGGTCATGTTTTAGTGAAACTTGTAAGCCAGGGTGCTTTTCCAAGAGTTTTGGTAGAAAAAATGGAAGAGTGTACATTGCGACTGAAGGGTGGCAGCCAATCGTATATTGACCAGTCACTTCGGTTTGAAGATTTAAAGCCTCTGACCTAATGCTTTCCCAGTCTTGGAGTAAACCTCGTGCGTGGTTAGTGAACTTTTGACCTTGTGGCGTCAATTGAACTCCACCTTTTGTACGGACTAAAAGTTTACTTCCCAGGGCCGTTTCCAGACGTTGAACCGCTAGAGACAAACTTGGTTGAGTGATTCCCAATCTCTCAGAAGCCCTTGAGATATTGAGGGTTTGGGAAACCTCTAAAAAATACCGTATATCGTTGAAATTAGGCAACATTGGAGCTCCTCCAGCTGCCTATATCTATTATAGGTCTTACCTATAGAATCAATGTTTATTATTAATTATAAAAAAATTGCCCGGTTTTATAGAACCAAATGTAGGGATTCAACACTACATTATTAAGTTCTGGGGGAATTTATGAGTAAATCGATCAATCGTAGAAATTTGATTAAAACGGGAATTGGAGTGGCTGCGGGTGTAGCGGCAGGCGGAGTTGCTCAGGCGCAACAAGGGCCTCTGTGTGCTTTCGGTCCTACGCCACCTCAAACTGAAGGACCATTTTATCCAGTAAATGACCAGCTCGATAAAGATAATGATCTGGTTTACGTACAAGGTGCCAATGCAATGGCTCAAGGCGAAGTGGTTTACATTCATGGGCAAGTCACTGATACGAATTGTGTCCCTGTTCCCGGTGCTCTTGTTGAGATATGGCAGGCTTGTGTTACAGGACGATATAACCATCCAGCAGATCCAAATACTGGCGTCGGGCTTGATCCCAATTTTCAGTATTGGGGAAAGACTATCGCGGATCAAAATGGTGAGTATATTTTTAGAACTATTATCCCAGGGGCGTATCCAGCAACACCTGATTGGGACCGACCACCTCATATTCACTGCAAAGTTCAAAAACGGGGCTTTCATGAGTTGACCACTCAGATGTATTTCGGAGGACATCCACTCAAT
This sequence comes from uncultured Pseudobdellovibrionaceae bacterium, assembly GCA_964523195.1. Lineage (GTDB taxonomy): Bacteria > Bdellovibrionota > Bdellovibrionia > Bdellovibrionales > JAGQZY01 > JAUHWN01. The sequence goes on along the minus strand of CAZFYV010000248.1, from coordinate 61 downwards.
GCGACTGATCGAATACTTCAGAGTATGTCTGATATCGATAAGAGAAAAGTTGTTGTGGACT
>CAZFYV010000247.1:0-6132 GCA_964523195.1 uncultured Pseudobdellovibrionaceae bacterium | reverse complement strand
AGGCTATTAAGAAGTCCCAAAAAAGACTTAAACGAGAATCCAGGATGAGAGTTTTGAAGTTCATTAACGATCTCGCGAACCGTTAGCTTTCCCTTTAAATATTTTAAGAACTGCCCCTCATCTCTAGAATATACAGCTTGATCACCAGAGTTTCCATTTTCGATAACAAAATGATCGGGGTACTCGTAAATAAAATGGGGACAAAGCTCAGGTTTATAATTTTGATTCACGGCTGCGCTCTCCAGTTTATGTGTCTCGTCAAATCTTAATTCTCCTTTAATATAAACTAATTATGCCTCCTGGTTTAGTCTGGATTGTGTTCTATATTGTGAGACCAAGGTCTATAGAAATTCATTGTCTCCAATAAGGGAATAATCTAAATTACAAACCTATGTTTCACCCGATGTTTTCAAGAAAATTCATAGGTGTTTTGGCAGTACTTGCACTGACAAGCTTTAGTCCTGAATCTCCTTTAGCCAATGAAAAGCAAGATACCGAAAGAATCCCTGTTTACTCATCTAGAGACCTTGAGCTCATAGGAGATAATGACACTTTCTCAATTGAAATCACAAGAGAGCAACTCATTGGCATTCAGGATCTAAATCTAGCTGATGCCCTCCAGAGATTTGCAGGAATCACCACAGCCCCCTCCGGATTTGGCCGCAGACTAACCAGTGCGTTTTTTAGAGGTTTCAGTTCCAGGCACATTTTAGTTCTGATTAACGGAGTGGAAGCTAATGATCCTTCTAATCCGACGAGAAGTATAGACCTGTCGCGAATTCCTCTTTCATTTATTGAGTCTATTAAAATCCATAAGGGTCCACAAAGCGGATTCTTTGGTTCAGACGCAATTGGTGGTGTCGTTTCGATTACAACTCGCAATGAATCTGCAACACCCATTGAACTTGATACAACGTTCGGATCTAAGGACACTGTTGCAATCAACTCTTCACAAAGCCATAGCTCGGAAACTAAGTCCTTAAACTTACATCAGTCCTATTCACGATCAGAGGGAATCTCAGCTGTATCTCGTCGAATAGGTGGAAATGAAAACGATGGCTACGAGGAATACAGTTTCCATGGAGATTTTAGATACAAAATAAACAACGATTTTGATTTAGCCTTCTACGGTTTTAGCCTTAATCAAACTGTTGAGGACGATGTTTTTAGTGCTCCCATAGATGATCTCAATGCGTTGACCAGAAAATATCTTTATTACACAAGTATTTCATTGAGCAAAAATCAAATCAGCTCATTCCATTCTTTAGCGATCAATTCAACGAGCAGTCGAACTCGTTCTATTAATTCACCCGACTCTCAATCCAATAATGAATACAACGAAATAAACTTTGGTCGCTATACTGGCGTTAAGCAGCAAAGTATATTTAACATTTCAAGCAAACAGGTAGTGAGCTTTGGCTTAGACTACGAATATGAAGATTTTAAAAACAGCAACCTCTCATTCTCTAGTATTCAAAACGAGTGGAGTGCGGGAGTCTTTACTTCTTATAAACAGGTCTTCGACACCCTATCAGTTTTTGCCAACATTCGTGGTGATATTATTCAAGACGAAACTGTACTTACTGGAAAAATCAATCTATCAGCCAATCTACCAAACCTAGGGAAAATCAGTTTAGCATATGCCACTGGATACAAAGCCCCGAGCCTCTATGAACGTTTTGGTCAGTTTGGAAATCCAAGATTAATATCAGAAAGAGCAGACTCGGTAGAAGTTAATTTGAAAATTAAAGTTCCCCGTGGTTTTATTGCTCTCGGAGCTTACTCAACAAACTTGTCCGACGAAATACGTTTTTTAAATTCACAGTTTCAAAATTCAGGAAATTTTAAAAATGAAGGCTTAGATCTTGAGATCGATCAAAGAATTAGCGAAAACTTTGAGGTCGGCACCAACATAGGTCTTTTAGACTCCAAAGATAAAAAAACAGGACGACAGGCCCTAAGACGCCCGTTTACTCAGGCAAGTTTAAACTTAAAATATGAGTTCTCTACCGATCTCAGAGCACTATTAAACACAGTTTACATAGGAAGACGGCGAGACGTTGACTATTTGAGTTTTAATGAAAAAGACCTCAAGTCGATTGTCCTTACAAATTTAAATATCGATTATAAAATTTCGGCGACAAGTAACGCCAGCCTTCGAATCGATAATGTATTCAACAAGGAATACGAACTCGTAGATGGTTATGGATTCTCGAGACTATCTCTTTACCTAGGACTAAAGTGGATATTTAGCTAAGCAAAGTGAGGATTGCTAATTAGTATGATCTACTGGCCTTATGTGGTTATCTATAGCAATTGCAGCACTAGCGGTTTTTGTATTTTCTTACGATATGTACAGAATCTATAAAGAGTTTCAGATTCGAAATGAAAGCATTAGTTTTATGTTTGCTCCCTTATTTCTACTTTCGAGCTATGGACTAACAGAACAAGGCGATGAAACTAATTATTTAGCAGTACTTAGCCTCGCCATGCTAATGATTATGGGGCACATTCTAATAGTAACTATTAATTGGTGGTATTTCGTTGAGAAACATGAAAGTAAGATCCGGTTCCGTTTTTTTGCGACACTAGGTTCTCTCAACCTTTTACTTCTACAAATCTATGGTGCATTTAGAGACCATTTCGACAATTTATTAAAATAAAACTAAGCAGCATTTTGTCGATTCATTGATTTTAACTCTTGAGAGAGTTCATAGATGGCTTCTTTTATTTCCAACAATGTCGGAGACTGATCGAGGGCTAGCCCTTGCCGACAATTGTTTTCTAAGACTTTTAACAAATTAAAAGCTTCGACTTCACCAAAAACAGAAACTGAGCCTTTAAGCTTGTGGGATGATTTAACAATGAGTTCCAGATCACCATCTCCATAATCACTAACTAATTGCTCTAAATCATCTTTGTAGGATTCTAGGAAAGTATCGACCATCATCGTGAAAATTTCAAAATCACCGCCCAAATTTTCTAGCACAGTTCCCATATCAATGACTTCTGAATCAGGTCGATTGTTCATAGAGGCCATATGGGTTTCTTGAGATGGTGATTCTTCAACTTCGAGTTCGGTTTCCACAAGCTCAGCATCAATGACCTTGAATCTTTTCGGAGACTCTTTAATTTTAACGGCAAGTTGTTCAAATTTGATTGGCTTAGCGAGGTAATCATCCATACCTGCCTCCAAACATCTTTCACGATCACCCTTCATGGCATTGGCGGTCATGGCGACTATTCGAGGCTGTCGGCCTTCAGGGATATTCTCACGAATCCACCTTGTGGCCTCGTAACCAGACATTTCTGGCATTTGAACGTCCATTAGAATCAAATCGTAATCAATATTCTTTACGGCCTCACAAGCTTCAAGCCCATTCGCCGCAACATCTGCCCGGTAAGACATCTTGTCTAAAACTCTCAGGGCAAGTTTTTGATTCACTTTATTATCTTCAGCCAAGAGAATCTTTAGAGGATGTTCTTTACCTAGAGAACTTTTGTAGTTTTCATTTTCTTCTGCCTGGTTCTCAACAACTCCATCGTGAATATCTAAAAGCAATGAAAATGAGAATGTTGAGCCTTCACCCAATTCCGACGCCACCCATGCATCTCCACCCATCATTCGCGCAAGACTAATACTAATCGCCAATCCCAATCCTGTACCGCCATACTTTCTTGAGGTTGAAGAATCCACCTGGGAAAAGGACTTAAACAATCTGTCCATTCGATCTTTTGGGATTCCTATTCCTGTATCGATAATATCAAAAACAAATTTGGCTCGATTGTCGTCAACTTTTCCACCACGAACTTTTACAGTGACAGACCCTTCTTCAGTGAACTTTATGGCATTACCGATAAAGTTAACTAGAATCTGGCGAACGCGAGTAATATCCCCAATTAAATATCGTGGGCAATCATCACCAATTGCGGTTTTTAACTCAATCCCCTTTTGCGCAGCTTTAACATCAAATAAGACAAGGGCAGAATCAACACAATGCTTTAAATCAAAGGGGTTTGACTCTAACTCAAGTTTACCAGTATCGATTTTTGAAAAGTCGAGAATGTCGTTGATAATTTCTAGAAGACTTTCGGCACAGTCCTTAATGGTATGAATCGTATCTTGAGTGGTCTTTTCCAATGGTTCGTCTAAAGCAAGATTGGTCATGCCAATGATACCATTCATCGGAGTTCTAATCTCATGACTCATATTCGCTAGAAACTCGGTTTTTGCATTAGACGCAGCCTCAGCTTCGTCTTTTGACTTTTTTAACTCTAAGGTCTTCTCACGAGCCAAAAACATATTATCAATTGATTCTTTCGTGGCTGCAGTTTCTCTACCTGATTGAATAAATAGAAACACATAAAAAAGTGAGGATGTGGAAACAAAGGCAAACATATTTTGATCGACTGTCGCTAAGGCTCCTATGATCGGAACTAGAAGAGATGATAAGACTAGTCTTGATAACCACTTATGAGAAGCCACAGTTGTAAGACTTCCCCCTGCAATCCCACTACTCACAAATATAGCTATAAGAGACTCGCCGTTAATTCCATTGGTGACTACACACCAAGCGGTAAAAACTCCCCAGGTCGAACTACTCAATAGGATCATTCCAGGAAGACCAATGCGCGCGATAAATCCGGTCGATACTTGAACTTCTTGAATTCTCTTACAAAACAAATAGCGAAAAAGAGCTGCAGTCAGAAATATAAAAGTAAGACTCACAGTCAGTACGGGACTGAGTTCACCAAACTGCGTAGAGAAGGCCGTGAAAACAAACAAAACAGGATAGACAAAGCCACCAAGCTTGGAGCGCTCTGCCAATTTTAGATTCAACTGGTGTTGTAGTTCCTTGTCGATACTCACAGTCTTTTATCGGGTAATTTCCCAGGAAATTTGACCGATTTGGGCATTGACGAGTCGCCCCAGACTCTCTAATATTCAGGGTCTCAAAAGGAGATAACGTGGCATTACAGGTAGGAATCGTTGGTCTACCCAACGTGGGGAAAAGTACTCTTTTCAATGCTTTAACCGCGGCAAAAGCTGAGTCTGCAAATTATCCATTTTGTACAATCGACCCAAATGTGGGAGTTGTTACAGTTCCCGACGAACGCTTAACAGAAATTTCAAAAAGGGTTAAGCCTCAATCGGTCGTTCCAACAGCCATGGAATTCGTAGATATCGCTGGCCTAGTTGCAGGTGCTTCAAAAGGAGAAGGTCTAGGAAACAAATTTTTAGCCAATATCCGCGAAACAGATGCCATCGTTCATGTTGTTCGTTGCTTTGATGACCCTAACGTTGTTCACGTAGCAGGCTCCATTGATGCCACTCGTGATATCGAAACAATAAATACTGAACTTATGCTCGCAGATTTGGAGTCTGTCGAAAAGAGACTCCAAAAAGCTGAAAAGCAAGCTCGAACAACCAAAGAAAAGAGCCTCCTCCAAGAAGTGGAACTTCTCAAAAAAATTGAAAAAGCACTTCAAGACGGAAAGCCATCAAGGTCCGTTGATATGGATGATGACGAGCGAGTCATGCTCAAGCACTTTCAGTTGTTGACCAGCAAACCCGTTCTTTACGCCTGCAATGTAAGTGAAGAGGATTTTGTGGCTGGAGGTAACGAATTCTCTAAGGCTGTCATCGATCGTGCGAACGAAGAAAACAACCGCGCCTTACTTATCTGCTCGGCTATGGAGGCGGAGATTGCACAGCTAGAACCCGAGGAACAAGCTGAATTCTTGGAAACTCTTGGGGTCCAAGAAAGAGGCCTCAACCGCCTTATTCGAGAAGCTTACACTCTCTTAGGTTTGAGCACCTACTTTACAGCTGGAGAAAAAGAAGTTCGAGCGTGGACCATTAAAAATGGAATGAGCGCTCCTCAAGCTGCAGGAGTTATTCACACTGATTTTGAAAAGGGTTTTATCCGTGCTGAAGCTTTTCACTTCAACGACTTGATCGAGCACGGAACAGAAAATGCCGTAAAAGATGCAGGAAAGTATAGGTCAGAAGGTAAAGAGTATATTGTCAAAGATGGAGACATCCTGTTCTTCCGATTTAATGTTTAGCAACTACTCGCTATTCAGACGTAAAAAAAGGGTTCTCGTAGTGGAACCCTGTATTCTTTTAAT
>CAZFYV010000246.1:0-6136 GCA_964523195.1 uncultured Pseudobdellovibrionaceae bacterium | reverse complement strand
CCCATCAGGCAACTGCTGAAACTGATGGTGGGAGTTTGACCTGGTTAATGGGTGCTTTGGATTATCCGAGCTATCCAGCTGAAGTACACGGATATGGAACCGTGATTGGAACAGGTAATGTCGTAGCGTCTTGGAAGGATGGAGGTGTCCAGTGAATGGTGAATTTGTAAAAGCTTGTGTCGTTCCAGGACAGCCACAACCTCTGATGGTACCTGAACAGTTTGAAGGTTGGTCCAAGTTACGAGTTGCTTATGACAAACTGGCGATGGAAATTGAGCAAAGTGATGCTGATTTGCTAGTTATTTATTCTACAAAATGGCTCAGTGTGATTGGTCATCAAATTCAAGCAAGAAGTAACCCGGTGTGGACTCATGTGGATGATGAATGGCATGAGTATGGAGAGATTGAATACAGCTTTAATATTGATTCTGAATTCGCACACCTAGTTGATGAGTGTGCTAAAGAGCGAGGACTCCATTCGCGAACAATTGATTATCACGGGTTCCCAATAGATACCGGTTCTATTGTGGCTTTAAAACTTTTAAATCCAAATAACAAAATTCCCGCAATTATTCTTTCAAGTAATGTTTACTCCGATCGCACAGAGACCGTTGTGTTAGGAAAGGCTGTGGTCGATGCTGTTAAGAAATCTGGTAAAAAAGCAGTAGCGATAGCGTCTACTGCACTCTCTAATCGATATCACGACGATTGGATTGATCCTAAAGATGACAAGATTCATTCCCTTAAAGACCATGAGTGGAATTTAAAAATGCTTGAGTTCTTTGGAGAAGGGCGACTTGAGGATGTTGCTCAGCTTTCAAGACAAATTCACAAAGAAGCTCGAGTGCACAAAGTGACTAACTTTAAGCCTTTCTGGTGGTTGTCTGCGGTTATGGGGCAGCACAACCGATTTGAAGGGGATGTATTAGAGTATCAACCACTTTATGGCATGGGTGGAGCCGTAGTTAGTTTGACTCCGACTCACCAGTCTTTTGGTGATCTGGAATACGATGAAGAAGATCCAGAAGTATTTCAAGGTGATCGCTCTGTTTTAAACCAAAAACAAGGCGAGAGCTCAAAAGGCGAGGAAGGTGGAGAATCATGAGTGATACAGGTTGTTACCCAACAAGTCCTTTCGGGGAAAAGGTAGACGGGATTCCTACGGGGAGGGACGTTGAATGGGAACCTCTAGTAGATTATCGACGAAATGGTGTCAGTGAAAATACGATTCATGGCGCAGTTGCATGGTTCCATGGTGATGAGCATTTACATTCTTTTGGTGGGAACGTTTTATGTTATGGACGGTCAATGATGAAACCTTTTGTGTTGAAGGTTTTCGCCAACGACCTTGAACCAGTTACCGACTGGAAGCAAAGGGCCATAAGTGTCGCTTCACATAATGGTACAGCAGAACATGTGTCTGCAGCACAGAGCTTAATCAATGAAGAAGAGTGGGGCTTAATGCAAACTCCTCTCGACGTTCCATTGGTGCAGTTTGGGAGGCAAGTTCGTCGAGCAAGAAGGTGGTACAATAATTCTTCTGGGCAGCATGCAGCCGTTTTGCTGGGCTGTCGGTTAAAGGGATGGTCGCGCGTTGGATACACTTTGCCGAGTCACCCAACTTTTGTTGAATATACGAAGATTGTGAAACGTTACCTCGGGGCTAATTGGCAACCAAAGAGAATAGCAAGGGATGGAGATGGCTTTCCAACTGTGGCCATGACCGTAAATGAATTAGCTAAAGTCTATGCTGGTCTTGTAACAAGTAAGTCTGAGGATTGGATATGGGAGAGCATGGTTCGCGAACCTGACTTGGTTGGAGGTTTTAATCGCCTTGATACGACCATAATGAAGTCCTGCGATGGAAGGGTTATAGCAAAAGAAGGTGCCGATGGACTTTTAGGAATGGCCATTGAACACCCTGATTTTCCTAAGGGGCTTGGGGTCGTCGTAAAAATCGCGCATGGTTGGAATCCAAATGCAACTTGGTATGTGGCCCGTGGAATTTTGGGTGTTCTTGGATTTGAACTTCGAAATCCCTATCCACTCAATCGGCAGAAAGCTTTTTTAGTTCCAGGTATTGTTCCAGAATCCATGATCTCAAAACTTGAAAAAATTCCGACTTGGGATGAATGGGACCCCGATAACGATAGGTGGTATTGGGAGCCTGAAAAACACAAATTTTGGACAGAGCTGAGTGAAAAGGGCCAGCCAGGAGACTAAATGAGTGAAGATGATCGCTACGAAAAAGGTAAGGGTGCTGAAATCAATAACGAGGCCAGAAAAGCTATAGAAGATGGTGTCGAGTTTGTTACCGAGACAGCAAAAAAAGCTGCGGATCGAATCATTGATACTCTGGATGTAGTTCTGGATAAAGTTAATGAAGAGATCAAGGAGTCGAAGGCAAAATCAAATCAGACGTCTAACTTTACTTCAGGTTATTCTGGACAAGACCAAGATGATGTAAGGGATTTTGAAACCCACGAATCCAAAACTGCAGATAAAGAAGGGCATGTCGTTTCAGGAAAAGCACCACCTCCGGTTGGACCATACCCTCATGCCAGAGCCTTTGGGCAAATGTTGTTCTTATCAGGTGTGGGCCCACGACAAGCGGGAACAAAAGAAATACCGGGATTGAAACTGAATGATAGGGGAGAAATCGTTGCTGAAGATGTAAGGCTGCAAACGAGAGCCTGTATCGAAAATATTAAAGCGATCCTTGAAGATTCCGGTTCGTCTATTGATAGGGTTTTAGATGTTCAGGTGTTCCTTACGAATATGAAACGTGATTTTAAAGCGTTTAATGAGATTTATGGCGAGTACTTCGAACATGTAGGAGCTACACGTACCACTGTTGAGGTTTCGTCTCTTCCAACACCGATATGTGTCGAACTTAAAGTCATTGCAACTCTTCCCTAATCAGAAAAAGATGGAGTATTAGGAGATCACCATGAGAAATATTCTTGCGTTTATAGTTTGTCTTTTTCCATTGATTGTTTTTGCTCAGATTGAGCCTAAAGATGAACCAGGTCCCCAAGACAATCCCGCTGGCGGAGCGATTAAAATTCAAGATAAAAAGATGGATATAAAGACTGAAGAGCCCAAGGAGTTCAGTGAATCGGATATGGATGATCCAGATATAGCAAAGGATGCGAAAGCCCCTATAACTGATGTTGATCCTTCAAAAGTTGAACTTGCACCTAGAGATTTGGTGACTCGCCAGGATTTAATGATTGGGTCAATTGCGGGAACTCTTCTTGGTTATGGTGTAGGCCATGCGATTCAAAAGAGATACTACGATGGATATGGCTACGCCTACACTATTTCTGAAGGTGTAGGGTATGTCTTGTTAGCCGCAGGGTTTGGCGATTGCGGGTTTACGGACAGTGATTGCGATAATAAGAAAGAAGGCTTAATCACAGCGGGGGCAATACTCTATATTGGTGCTCGCTTAGCTGAGATCTTCGATGTTTGGTATTATTATTCCTCGAATAAAGATGCAGTAGCTCAAAGAAAAGGAGACAAAGTGTCTCTCAAACCTCGTAATGAAGGCTTAAGAATTGGCTTAGCTCCCACCAGTGAGGGGGTCAGTGTTATGATGGGCCTTACTTTTTAATCAGGAGTGTGATTCCAATCACAGTGCTGATAATTGAAGCAAATGAAACATAATAATTGCCAATAACAAGCCTATAGAGATATAACTTCTTAACGGTCTTTTATTGGGTATTTAATTGAGCGAATCACAAAACAAACCATTAGAGAATTTTAAAATTCTTGTCGTTGAAGATGAGGAGCTCATTCGAGAGCTTCTCAAGGATGAATTGGAAGAAGCTGGTGCAGATGTTTCTGAAGCTCATAACGGTGAGATGGCACTAGAAATTATCGCCAAGTCGAAGTTTGATCTAATTATTACCGACCTAAGAATGCCAGGTCGTGGTGGAATTGAAATGATCAAAAGCCTTCACGAGTCTTCAATTGATAGGTCGAATCTAAAGATTATTGTAGTCACTGGAAATATCGAGAATAGCAAAGAAGAACTCAAATCTTATGGTGTAGCCGAAGTTTTTTTCAAGCCAATAAATTTCAGGGATTTTTTAGATTATGTTTGTGAACTCCCTAAAAAATCATAAACAGCATATAGATAGCCACTCTCATTTATCTTTCCTTTGTGATCAAAATGAAGAATTGGTTGATCAAAATCTAGAGGATTTCATATACGTACAGGGTGGATATAATCTTAGCGACTTTAGAATTCAGGTCGATTTTTTAAAGAAGTTAAAACACCCAATCGTGCCCTGTTTGGGTCTTCATCCGTGGCATGTCAATGGGCTAGATCCTGAACAGTTAAAGAAAGAATTTTTAAATCTAGAAAATGAGTGGAGTCTATTTTCTGAAGGGTTGATTCTTCTTGGAGAAACTGGGCTCGATTCATCCATAAAAAACTGTAACCTTGAAATTCAAATGCATTCGTTTCGCAGGCATCTGGAGTTTTCGAGGCAAAAGGGAGCACCTCTTGTACTTCATGTAGTTCAAAGTCATGGGCCGGCTTTGGCTGAGCTAAAGAGTTCTGGTGATAGGGGTATAGTTCATGGTTTTTCCGGTTCTACTGATGTTGCCGAGAGCTATATTAAAAAAGGATTTCTTATTTCAATAGGTCCTAACGTTTTGAAGGATAATTTCAAAAAGCTAATTGTGGCCGTTCAAGAGTTGTCCATTGATCATATGACTTTAGAAAGCGACTGGCCTGATCACCAAAAAAGTGATGAATCCTCTAAGGTCAGCATTAGGAAGGTCGCTGAGAGGGTCGCTGAGCTCAAAGGGCTGGAAACTGAGCAAGTTTTACAGGCCTGTTCTGATAACTTTAGACATTTACTTGATAAATAACCATTCTCCGGTAAATAAACGGCATGAAATTAGATCAACTATCTGAGGATTATAACTTTAGATTTGGCGGTATTGGTCGGCTCTATGGTGAATCCCAGCTATCTAAAATTTCAGAAACTTCGATCATGGTGATTGGACTTGGTGGAGTCGGCTCTTGGGCTGCTGAAGCACTGGTACGGTCTGGATTTCGAAAAGTCATATTGGTTGATTTCGATGATATTTGTATGAGCAATACAAATCGTCAGTTGCACACCCAATCGAGCACGATAGGGAAGCTTAAAGGTGAAGTTTTGAAGGAGAGGTTTCTGTCCATTTCTCCAGAAGCTCAGATTGAGTATATAGATGAACGATTTTCATCTGATTCGATCGAAATCGTATTTCAATCGAAACCTGATATCGTTGTTGATGCCATTGACGATGCTAATCTAAAGGCGATACTCATTGATTATTGTAGATCTAATGAAATCAAGGTTGTTGTTTCTGGAGCGTCTGGCGGGAGAACTAATCCCATGTCACTTCGCCTCGATGATCTGACTCAAACGAAGTATGATCCATTGCTTTCTAGAGTTAGAAAACTTCTCCGACAGAAATATGGGTTTCCAAGGGGACAGAAAAAATTTAATGTTCCATCGGTCTACTCTATTGAAGATCCTTATTTTCCAACTGAAGATGGATGTGTCACTCAGGACCAGACATCGACAGTCAAAGGACCTATGGATTGTGCTAGTGGCTTTGGTGCCGTTACTCATCTAACGGGTAGTATAGGGTTCTTGCTGGCCCATGCCTGTATAGAAATCGCAAAAAAAAGCTAAAGTCACTGACTCTAGCTTTTAAAGTTTCGACTGTTAGATTAACTGTAATTTAAGCTACTTGTTGAGCTGCTTTTGGAGCCTCTGCAGTTGCGTGTTTATTGAGCTCACTTTGTACAACGAATGGCATAATGAAGCCTACGAACAAAGAGACAACAAACCACATGATTGCGTTATTGTCTTTTTTGATTTGCGAGAAACCTTCGCAATATTTGTATAGCCAATAGATTCCAATAAATGGAATTAATAGTAACCAAGTTGTAGGAATTTTTGCGCCAAGATGATTCAGTTCTCTTTTAGTTTGCCATGACCAATAAAGTGCATAGATACCAAATGTCACAAAGGACAATACATATACCATTGCGATACTGCGATGTTTAACCATTAGATTCTCCCTCAAGTAGATTAAGCTTTCCTAAGGTCTAGATCGGGAAATAGGAACC
>CAZFYV010000245.1:0-6137 GCA_964523195.1 uncultured Pseudobdellovibrionaceae bacterium | reverse complement strand
TAAAGCTGACCCCCACTCTCCCTTTAATCGGTGGACTTTGATGCCGTAGGCTTCAGCAATTTCAGCCCAGCGCTCGCCAAATCGACCGTAACAAACTCCAATGATTTCATCATTTGGAGAGAGCGTATTTACAAGGGCAGACTCCATTGCACCGGTGCCTGTTGAACTATGAATCATGCAGTTTTGTTGAGTTTTAAAGACTGCTTTTAGATTTTTTAAACTTCGAGCGAGCAGAGCTTCGAATTCAGGGATTCGATGGTGAACCACAGGTTCAGCAAGTTTTGCCAAAACTTCTGGCATCACAGGAACAGGTCCTGGGGCTAAAAGTCGAGATTTTTGGTCTATTAAATTGTGCTTTTTTTCTGGGTTCAAAATCGTTCCTTTGCTCCCTCTGTCTTAAGAATTTTCAAGGAATTTGACAAGTTGCGATTACTTGGAAGCCCCAGAAGAGCAAAAGAATCTTGTATTTAACGGGGTGCAAGGTTAGGTTGTAGGCATGGATCGTCAAATTCCCAGTCAATTTTTGGGCCGCTTAATCTTGGTACTTTCATTTTTGTTCCTAAGTTCTTGTGCCTACAGATTCAGCAATCTCGATCGGGAGCTTCCAGGTGGATACTCTGTGGTTTCGGTTCCGATATTTAAAAATCTCACCTATGAACCCGGAATTGAAACTGAATTCACAAATGCCTTGGTTTTGGAACTCACTCGAAGCAAAAAAATCTCAGTTACGGCTAAAAAAAGTGCTCCTGTTGTCATAGAAGGTCGCATTGAATCCATTCAATATGTGCCTTTTTATCAGCAGACGTCTTCGGAGGTGCCAACTTTGCCCGAAGGAACAGCACTGAATTCGGAGTACAGGATTTTAATCACAGTTTCTTTGCAGATGACTCGAATTTCAGATCGCAAAAAAATATGGTCTGGAAGATTTCAAGGGGAGAGGCGTTATTCTGCTCCTAGAGTAGGTTCTGCTGGATTGAATTCTGTGAATCCATTATATAATCAGAGCAGTCGAAAAATTAATATCGCTGAAATTGCTCGTGATATGATGCTTGAAGCTCACAATCAGCTAACGGAGAACTTTTAGTGGCCGCTTGGAATTCCAATCGCTTACATACCGCCTTACACAAAGGCAATATAGCGCCCATCTATCTTCTCTATGGCGACGAAACTTTTCTCATCGAAGAAAGCTTAGATAAATTAAAAGATATCGTGATTGGTGATGGACTTGAAGATTTCAATCTCGATGTGTTCTATGGCCAACAAGCAGAACCGGCTCAAGTTCGAGATGTGATAGAAACTTTACCCATGATGGCTGAACGCCGAATGGTAATTATTAAAGAAGCTCAAGACTTAAAAGATAAGGCATGGGAGCAGTTTCAAACCGTCTTAGATAACCCGGTAGATTCCACGGTCTTTGTGGTCGTAACCAATAAAATTGATAAGCGAAAAAAGTATATCAAGCGCATCCAAGAAAAGGGTGTGATGGTTGAGTTTAAACGTCCCTATGACAATCAAGTTCCACAGTGGATCGATTATATCGCGAAAAAACAGGGTGTGAGTCTGACATCTGAAGCGCGCAACTTGATTCATCAGCTCGTGGGCGCAAATCTTACAGATATCAACTCTGAAATTCTAAAGGTCAGTCAATTCATTGGCCAAAGAAATGAAATTAACGGCGAAGATGTTTTAAAAGTTGTTTCTAAAGTTAAGGTTGAAAGTGTCTTTGAGCTGACTAAAGCCATTGGTTCTAAAGATCGCGCTAAAGCCCTCATTTGTTTAGCTAATCTTTTAGATCACGGACAGAACGAGTTTGGTGTGCTTGCACTAGTTGCAAGACATTTACGAATCTTGAAGTTAGTAAAGCAGGGTCAAAGAGAAGGATTAGCTGGAAGTAAACTGAGTCAGCGGGCTGGGGTTTCACCTTACTTTTTAAAAGAGTATTTAGGCCAAGCGACTGATTGGACTGAGCGCAATGTCGAGCTGGGTTTAAAAGCACTTCTTGAAACGGACAAAGCTTTAAAGTCCTCTCCAGTGGCAAGCCATATTTGGTTAGAGAATTTTATTATTCGTACCTGTTCTTAAGAGGCTTTGGCGAAGCCTTGCTCGGTAGAAAAATTAACTAAAAACTTTGTTTTTCCAGGCTTTGAGCTCACTTCTATGGTTCCACCAATTTGCGAGACGAGACCTCTTGCCACGCTTAATCCCAAGCCCTGGTGTTTTGTATCTTTAAGCGTAAAAAACGGCTCGAAGATTTTTTGTTGATCCGTCTCTTTGATGCCTGGTCCATTATCTTCTACTGCAATTTTCAAATCTCCATCTTTGAATTTCGCTGAAATTTTAATTTTCGGTTTTATTGAATCCATGGTGGCATCAATAGAGTTAGAGATAAGATTTATAAATACTTGTGAGAGAATACTTCCATCGGTATTCCAATTTATGTCTTCTGCAACATCGCATTCGAACTTGATAGAATGTGCTTCAAATTGTTCGGCAAAAATTGTGTTAAGAGTTTGAAAAAAGTTATTTAAATTTACGGAAGTTGAGGAATTTAAAACTGATTTTCCTGAGAATTGAGTGAGGTCTCTTACAACCTTTTCAATTCGATCAATGTGCTTCACCATCCTCTTGCTAAAGGCTTCCATAGACTTTTTTAGTTTCTTAGGGTTTTCGTAATCTAGTTTTTCTAGTTGATGGAGTGACATCTTTAAAATCGTTAAAGGGTTGTTTATTTCGTGAGCCATTCCGCCGGCGAGAACTCCTATTGAACTGAGTCGAGAATTTAACATGGCTTGAGCTTGAGATTTTCGAAGTTCGTCTTTAACTATTTTCTTTTCAACAAATCGACCAACTGATCCAGCCATGATTTCAATAACTTCATAATCCGTTTCGCTGAATTCTTTTTCACGCTTTGTTTGGCTTGAAAAATTTAGTGTTCCATATATTTTTTCATTCACATAGATAGGGGCTGAGATATAGGTTTCTAATTGTAAGTTCTGGTAAACCGGGTGCGATTTAAAAGGGTTAGTGTTTCCTGCATCTATAACACTAACAGTGGCGTTGGATTTAACGACTTCGCGGCAGTATGTGTTTTCTAATTCAAATTCAGCTCCGCTTTCGATTCCCAAAGGGTTTTTGCTAACGGCCACAACACTATAGGTTTCATTTTCAATATGGCTAGCTATGCCAACTTGAACGTCAAAAAGCTTCGTTCCCATATCGAGGTAGTTTTTTAGCAATCGATCGAGATCATCGTAGTTTTCAGTTACGATTCTATGGAGCATTTTAAACTTTTTTTCAGAGCTTAAGTCACTGTACTTCATAGTATCTTTATCGGGATATGGGACATTTTTGAATAAGCAATATTGGTAGATCTAGACTGTGGCATGGCGAAAGGCTTAACCCTTGGTCCTGCGAGCCCATGGGCTAGGATCCCAGCGGCTAAGGTTAGACTCTAAAATGACCGAAAAGCCTCTATGGATCAAGATTACAAGAATATGCGGCGATCTCCGCGGCGACAATTTGAGCGCTCAGTGAGTTTTCTCTATCGGGGAGATTACTTTATGACGGAATCACGCCAGATTGGTGAAGGCGGGATGATGATTTTATCTCCTGTAGATCTTCCCCAGGGGGCACGTATTCTTGTGAACTTTATGATACCCGGAGCGGGTCCACTAATTCTTCAAAGTCAGGTACTTTATCGGATTCAACAAGAGGTGGGCTTTCGCTATGGACTTCGTTTTTTAAATGTTCGATTCGAACAACGTCGTTGGATTCGAAACTACGTTGCACTTAAAACTGAAAGCGAAGCCAAGTCTGACTCTAAACTAGGCAAGATACTCTCTCGAACCAATTCAAAAAATAAGGCGAACTTCGCGGCCTAAATTAAACTTGAGTTTTCTAACGGATTTTTGTGCGTTGGAAGGGGTAGACAAGCAAAAAAAGGTGATCCTAGGATCACCTTTTAGAAGATTTAATTTATATCAACAAACTTTGAGTTCAAAACCGTCGGATGACGAATTAACCAAGCTTGTGGATTTGGCTAGCGAGACGGCTGATTTTACGAGCCATAGTGTTCATTTTCAAAATGCCTTTTTGAGTCGCCTTTCCAAGCTTAGACTCGTAAGTTCTGAAAAGCTCACCAGCTTTAGTTTTATCGCCAGCAGCGATCGCTACACGAAGCTTCTTTTCGAACGTTCTTACAGTCGTACGAATATCGTTGTTGATTTTTGCTTTACGAATCGTTTGTCGAGTTCGTTTTACAGCAGACTTATGATTTGCCAAGGTTAGACCTCCGAAGTAGTCTTAAAGCCATATCAATTGGGCTTTTTAGTAAAGGGGAGATGTAACACATCCACGGACGTCCCGCAAGTGATCCTCAGCTTTTTACATAAGTGCCTAATATTTATGGGGAAAATGAATTATACTAGGGCCAAGAGCAAGACCCCCAGACGGCAGCGAGGTTAGATTTGGCAAATTCAGATGGAGATCAGGGCCAAAAACAAAAGCGAGAAGTCGCATTTTCTGCCCTGATTTTTGGTCTCGGAACCCTGGTCAGCCGGTTTGCAGGGTTTATTCGCGATGCCCTGGTTGTGGCCATTTTCGGTCGTGAAATCACAGATTCTTGGTACACAGCCTTTAAGCTTCCAAATATGTTCCGTCGACTTTTTGGTGAGGGGGCATTGTCGGTTAGTTTTATTCCGGTCTTTGTCGATACAAAAGATAATGGGTCGGAAGCCGAGCTTCAGAGACTTATTAATGGTGTTCTCACTCTTTTACTTCTGGTCGTGGTTTTTCTAATTACCCTGGGTTTTGTTTTTATGGAGCCCATTATTCAGTTTTGGGTGGGTGGACAGTCAGGTTTTGCGGCGATTCCTGGCAAAGTCGAACAAACTGTGGCCATGGCTCGAATTGCCATTTTCTTTTTGTTCTTCATTTTAATGTTTGCCTATTTTATGGCGATCCTCAATGGTCTCAAAAAATTTGGTATGACCGGTCTTGCTCCGGCCTTCTTGAATTTAGCCTTGATCGGTGGAGCGCTCTACGCGGAGTTTTCTGGAAATATAAACGGTTTAGTTCTTCCTATTGCGGCTCTTGTTGGGGGAGCTTTACAAGCCGGAGTATTGATTCCATCTTTGCGCAAACAAGGCTATTTGCCAAAACCTACAAAAGATATTTTAAATCCCAAGGTAAGAAGTGTTTTAAAAGCCCTCGGGCCAAGTTTGTTGGGGCTGGGGATTGTTCAGCTGACTGGTATCGTTAATTTTAAATTTGCTAGTCTTTTAGAGCAGGGTTCAATTACCTACTTAAATATTGCTGATCGTTTGTTAGAGCTTCCCTTGTCTTTGATTGCCGTGAGTCTGCAAACAGCACTTCTTCCTACTCTAACTGGTTTTTATTCTAAAGGACAAACAGCACAAATGGCTGAAACCGCTAATCACTATTTACGGCTCAATTATTATCTGGCTCTGCCTTGTGCTGCTGGTTTATTTTTCTTGGGCCAACCTATTATTGAAGTCTTGTTTGTGTGGGGGAAATTTTCTGTGGAAGAGTCACAGATCACAGCCTCAATATTAAGAATTTATGCATTTACTTTGTTAACCGCTGCGGGAATACGAATTATTTCTCAAAGCTTTTATGCCATGAAAAATACTTTACTTCCGGCAAAGATTGCCACTTTTAGTTTTTTTATTCATATTGGGCTTGCGTACTATATGACAGAACAGTTTGGTCTACAGGGCTTGGCTGGAGCCTCTTTGTGTACGGCTTTAATTAACTTTAGTTTACTTACAGTTATGTTTAAAAGATCCATTGGAAGCTTACAGAGTTCCGTAACTCTTAAGCGCCTTGGTTTGTTTTTGTTGGCATTGATACCACTTTGCTTTGCCACTCAGGTCTTTGGAGTTTTAAGTGAGTTGGTTATTGGGTTTTCTGAAGGTGCAGAGAGTTTAGGTGGACGTGCCTTAAAGGCTATAAGTTTGTTTTTGACTATTGGACTTTGTGCGGTTTTATACTTTGTAAGCTTACCTTTTCTAAAAATTCCTGCTTTCTCACTCATATGATTTTATTTTATTTAATTTTATTAATATCCCCAAAGTTTGCCGTTTAAAAAGGGGTTTTGGGGTTTTGGGGTTTTGGGG
>CAZFYV010000244.1:3157-6161 GCA_964523195.1 uncultured Pseudobdellovibrionaceae bacterium | reverse complement strand
GTGATTGCGGCTGTTAATGGATTTGCTTTAGGTGGAGGACTTGAGTTGGCTCTGTCTTGTGATTTCATTATCGCAAGTGGTAACGCTAAATTCGGTCTTCCTGAGTGTACTCTAGGCGTTATTCCTGGTTTCGGTGGAACGGTTCGTTTAGCTCGAAAAGTAGGGCCACAGATTGCAAAAGAAATGACTTTTAGTGGGAACTTCTACTCTGCAGAGAGATGTTTTCAGCTAGGACTTGTAAGTCAAGTTGTTGAAAGAGAGCAGTTAGTAGGGGCAGCCATGAAGATGGCAGAGACGTTCTCGCAGAGAGCGCCACTAGCCTTGAGAAACATTAAACAGTCAATTGATAGAGGGATGGATGTCTCTGTTGATGAGGCATTAGCGATTGAGGCAGAATTATTTGCTGAACTTATTGAAACCAATGATTGCAAAGAGGGAACTGCAGCTTTCATTGAAAAAAGAACTCCTGAGTTTAAAGGAAATTAAGAGCTCAGTTTATTACCGGAGAACTAAGTGCCATACACTGCTAAAAATCCGATTAGAATCGTAACTGCGGCCTCATTATTCGATGGCCATGATGCAAGCATTAATCTTATGAGGCGGCTGATCCAGGACGCTGGAGCTGAAGTTATTCATCTTGGACACAATCGTTCTGTGTTAGATGTCGTAACAACGGCTTTGCAAGAGGGTGCCCAGGGTATTTGTTTATCAAGTTACCAGGGCGGTCATATGGAGTACTTTAAGTACACAAAAGATTTACTTAAGTCCGTTGGCGCAGATTATGTGAAAATCTTCGGTGGTGGTGGTGGAGTTATAGTTCACGATGAAAAACGTGAGCTTGAAGCTTATGGAATCGATTATGTCTTCCATCCTGATGATGGTCGAAAGCTTGGCCTAGAAGGGATGATTGAAATCATCATAAAGGGCTGTGATTTTAGATTGGACGAAGTTCAAAAAGATTTTGCTTTAAAAGAGTTAGATCGAAGAGAAGACCTTCCCCATCGCTTGGTTGGATTAAGTCTAGACTATATTGAACGAGGTGAAAAAGTTCCTGAGCAGCTCAACAAATCATTGGAATCCTTTGCACTTAATCGAAAACAGGAGCCTTTGGTTCTTGGCGTGACGGGTACCGGTGGAGCTGGAAAATCAAGCTTGGTAGACGAACTCGTTGGTCGAATGCTGAATTTCAATAAAGATATGAAAGTCGCTGTGGTCTGCGTGGATCCGTCCAAGAGAAAAACAGGAGGAGCACTTTTAGGCGATAGGATTCGTATGAATTCTTTGAGTCGCAAAGGAACCTTCATGCGGTCGATTGCTTCACGAGGCTCCGGCTCTGAGATAGCAGCTTCGTTGCAACCTATGTTGAACTACTTAAAGACTTTGGATTTTGATCTCATTATAGCTGAGACTTCTGGAATTGGTCAGGCAAATGTCGCTATCACTGAGGTCTCAGATTTAAGCCTGTACGTAATGACTTCAGAGTTTGGAGCTCAAAGTCAGTTAGAAAAAATTGATATGATCGACTTTGCAGATCTAATTGCAATCAATAAAGCAGATCATCGAGGTTCATTAGATGCTCTTCGCGATGTCCGCAAGCAGTACAAAAGATCTCGTAAAATGTTTGAAGTTGAAGATGAAACGCTTCCGGTGTTTCTAACACAGGCAGCTCAATTTAATGATGTTGGTTGTAATAATCTATTTTTTGGATTGCTTGAAGCCCTAGAGCCAAAAGACAACAGAGATGGCTTTTTTGCCATGTCTTCCGAAGAGAAACAAAAAATTAGAGGCGTTGTTCAGCAGTCAATTATTCCACCTGAAAGACAAAATTATTTGGCTGAGATCGTTAGATCCGTGAGAGACTATAAAGCGACAACTGAGGACAAAGCGAAACTAGCTTCAAAAATGGGAGCTGTTGAGTT
The DNA here is from genome assembly GCA_964523195.1 of uncultured Pseudobdellovibrionaceae bacterium. Classification (GTDB taxonomy): domain Bacteria; phylum Bdellovibrionota; class Bdellovibrionia; order Bdellovibrionales; family JAGQZY01; genus JAUHWN01. The sequence goes on along the minus strand of CAZFYV010000244.1, from coordinate 4,242 downwards.
ATTGAAGTCTGACTTAGAAGACAGTTCAGGTGTTGAAAAGCTACAGAGTAAATTAGAAAAAGAGATAGATGCAACTGAGTTAACTTCTTTGAGAAGTTGGGATGATAAAGTTGAGCAGTACAAGGCCGATGAATTTGTTTATCAAGTCAGGGGTAAAGAGATTCGACAGCCTCTGATCGTAAAGTCTCTGAGTCATACTAAGATTCGTAGGGTCGAACCACCAAAGTACACGGATTGGGGAGATCGATTACGGTTTTTGAGACTGGAAAACTATCCCGGGCAATTTCCTTATACTGCGGGTGTGTTTCCTTTGAAGAGAACTGGTGAAGATCCTATTCGCATGTTTGCGGGTGAAGGCCCACCAGAGCGTACGAACAAACGTTTTCATTACCTATCAAAAGAGCAGCCTGCAAAAAGACTTTCAACAGCCTTTGATTCAGTAACTCTCTACGGCCACGATCCAGATAAGCGCCCGGACATCTATGGTAAAGTTGGTGAGAGCGGAGTAAGCATTTGTACTCTGAATGATATGAAAAAACTCTATGCGGGTTTTGATCTATGTGATCCAATGACGTAGGTTTCGATGACCATTAATGGGCCTGCCCCCATGATTTTAGCTTTCTTCATGAATGCGGCTATTGATCAGCAGGTTGAAAAGAAACAAAAAGAATTGGGACGCGACCTTAATGCTGATGAATATAAAGAGCTAAAGGCATTTACTCTTCAAAATGTAAGAGGAACCGTTCAGGCAGATATTCTCAAGGAAGATCAAGGGCAGAATACTTGCATTTTCTCAATCGATTTTGCTTTAAAGATGATGGGAGATATCCAGCAGTACTTTATTGATCACAATGTTAGAAACTTTTATTCGGTGAGTATATCGGGCTACCACATTGCAGAAGCCGGAGCTAATCCCATATCTCAGTTAGCCTTCACTTTGAGTAATGCCTTCACTTTCGTAGAATATTATATGAGCCGTGGAATGGACGTAGATCAGTTTGCATCTAATCTTTCATTCTTCTTTTCAAATGGTTTGGACCCTGAGTACTCAGTGATTGGTCGGGTTGCTCGCAGAATTTGGGCGA
>CAZFYV010000244.1:0-3118 GCA_964523195.1 uncultured Pseudobdellovibrionaceae bacterium | reverse complement strand
AAGGCCAATGATCGCTCTCAAAAGTTAAAGTATCATATTCAAACTAGTGGTCGTTCACTACATGCTCAAGAAATTGATTTTAACGATATTAGAACCACTCTTCAGGCTCTAATTGCTATTAATGATAATTGTAACTCTCTTCATACTAATGCTTATGATGAGGCTATCACGACTCCAACAGAAGAGTCTGTGAGACGAGCTATGGCCATTCAAATGATCATTAACCGTGAGTTTGGTGCAGCTAAAAATGAAAATCCAAATCAAGGATCTTTCTTTTTAGAAGAGCTCACTGATTTAGTTGAAGAAGCTGTTCTTGAGGAATTTTTGCGAATTAATGAGCGTGGTGGAGTGCTTGGGGCAATGGAATCTCAGTACCAACGAGGAAAAATTCAAGACGAATCCATGTACTATGAAACTCTCAAGCATGATGGTCGATTGCCGATTGTTGGGGTGAACACGTTTATAGATCCGAAGACTCAAACTGATGGCTATGAACCTCCAAAAATTGAACTCGCGAGAGCCAGTTATGAAGAAAAAGATTATCAATTGAACAATCTATTGAGCTATCAGAAGGACAATAGTGACTCTGCAGAGAAAGCTCTAAAGCAGCTCAAAGAGGCGGCACTTTCTAATAGTAATATTTTTGAAGCTCTTATGGAGGCTGCGAGGCATTGCTCATTATTTCAGATGACTCAAACTCTCTTTGAAGCTGGTGGCGAATACAGACGAAACCTCTAAGCTATTGAGGTTTCTACTCGCAAATTTGGTCCTGAAGGTCCCTAAAAAGGGCTAAAAAAAGCTCCTTAGGGCTCTGATTTCACTAGAAAATGTAATTATATAGGCACGATATTCGCTCTAGGTAGCTCCATTGGTTTTTGGAATGAAATGGAGGCTTCGTGGAGCTGAATAATACGTACAATAAGAAATCGAGCGATCGAACTTTAGCGACATATGCTCACCCGGGCTTTTTGGGACGAGTAGGGCAACTTTTGGTTTTGTTCCTTTTAGTTCTCGTTTTTTCCACCCCTTCCTTTGCAGAAAATGACCTCGTTACTTTTTCCGCTGGAACTACAAATGGAATTCCTGATCGTATCTACGATCTAGAGCAACTCATGAATCACCCAATGCTTAATTTCGTTACAAAGAAAAGTGCAACTGGAGAGGTGTCTTCGGCTAAAGACTTCGAGCGTGATGCAACAATGGTGGAGTTTGCACTCGAAGATTTACTTAAAGAAAGCCAAGCTTACCCATTGAGGCGCGCTCAAATGCAAAAACTGCTGGAGCTTTTAATTGGCTATCTCGATGTAGCTGAGCTTGTAAATCAAGGTGAAGACACAGGCGATGGGCAAACCGGACGCGTTTTTAACAAAGAAAGACTAAGTACGCGAATTGTTCGTGAAGTCATGATGATGCTGTCACTAGCTCCAATCAATGAAGTGAGTTCTTTTCATATTGCCATTCTAAATGAATCTCTTAAAGGGCTCATCAAGGCGCAAAGAGAAAATAAGACTCAAGAAAATCGCAGGACTGCAGACTTTTCAACTGATGAAGATGTGGCCTTCGCCAATGAGTTTAGTTCTGATATTGTCCTCTCCATACGCCAAGCTCGAGAAGCTGAAACTGGTGAGATTATAGAGGTCACAGTCGAAGATGAAGGCTCAGGGTCTTTTGTTGTCTCTTCTCGAAAGCATGTTATCGATCAATTTGCAGATCTCAATAGAGAGATTATAGACATTGATGATACTGGTGCAGCTTCTGCTGAGTTTGGTCCCTATCGCTACAATCGCACTGCTGCTGATCGCGTAGGAATTCAAGAATATGTTGCCATTCAAGGAAAGCAAACAGCACAAGGTGCATTCAGCGTTCTATCTAGTGTTATGGGCGCGGAAAAAGCCCAATCTATTTTTGGGTGGATGAATGCGGTGAATAGTAATCAAGATGAAGTTGTTGATCTAGATGAGGACCCGGCCTTAGCAAAGTCTGTCGTAGAGGCAATTGTCTCTGCCTCTGCGAATAATGCGGTGGAAGGTCTGTCTGCCGGATTGGAAAAAGTAGAAGGACGGATTGATCCCCATGGTTATTTTCGTGAAATTGCCTACAGGTTAAGTGACGATGAGCTTCGTCCAGAGTTTCTGGCAAAACTCGGTGTCGCAGGTGGTTTACTTCTTTCAAGAAGTGGCCAAGCTGCTAAGCAAATCGCGGGACTTCAAATAGATGAAAATGGAGAAAGGCCTGCAGTTGAAGTTGCACTGACTCTGATTGATTTAGGTGGATCTCTAGTTACAGGAGGTAAGGTTGATGATGCTGGAAACATGGTTGAGGAAATCGCCTTAGATGTTGGTGATGCTATTGCCGAGAGAACAGAGAGAGTAAGAGATGCTCTTCAAGATTTTTCAGAATCAGATGCTGGCCAGGCCGTAAAATCTGTTTTTGGTGGTTTAAGGTCCAGAATCAAAAGAGGCATGGAGCGAACTGCGAGCAAGATGGCTGAAGTGAATTCCTCTAGCGCAACCGAAACGACGAGTCCATTAGCTATCACAGGCCCAACATCTCTACCAGTAAGCTGTGAACAAGCTTTTTAACTCGAGCAAAATATTGTTTTGAACAGGTAGTATAAAAAAAAGGCCTCTTTAGAGGCCTTTTTAGATTTAGCATTTTGATTCGAAACTAGCTCAATTCCATTTTTGCAATGGTTTGAAGTTGCATATTCGAAGTTCCTTCATAGATTTGCCCAATCTTAGCGTCTCTCCAAAACTTCTCCGCAGGATATTCTTTAGTGAATCCATTTCCACCGAAGAGATCAATAGACATTGAAGTGATTTTTTCAGCAGCTCGAGACGCATAAAGCTTAGCTATTGCCGCTTCTTCAACAAACGGAAGGCCTGCATCTTTTAAGCGGGCGGCATTGTAAACCATAAGGCGGGTGGCCTCGAGTAAAGTTCTCATTTCAGCTAACTGAAATTGAACGCCTTGAAATTTAGCGATTGGTTTTCCAAACTGCTCACGTCCCTGGATGTATTCTTTAGTAGCTTCATAAGATCCTTGGCAGATACCTAGCATTTGAGCGCCAATACCAATTCGTCCTTCATTGAGAGTTTCAATAGCGATTTTGTAGCCT
>CAZFYV010000243.1:0-6167 GCA_964523195.1 uncultured Pseudobdellovibrionaceae bacterium | reverse complement strand
TCCAGAAAATTATTAATCCTGACTCTAATGACTCGAGTGCAAATTTTGGAATTTCCATGGCGACCGATGAAAACTTTTTGTTTATTGGGGCTCCAGGAGCAGATGGGTTTGAGCAAGAAGGAAGCGGTAAGGTCTTTTTCTATAAGCGCTCTACCTCGTCGAATCAATTTGAGTTTCAAGCTAATATAACTCCGAATTACAATACCTATGACATCGTTAAACGCATGGGTCGATCCTTGAATCTCAACAGAGGAATGCTCTATATTTCATTGATGGGAAAAAACGAGGACCAAGAGCATCTAAGTGGGAGTATTTACTCGATAAAATTTAAGTAACCATTCATTTGAGCTAGACCAGCGTTCAGCCGATAACAATAGTGTCTATAACGGAATGGTGAAGACTTTGAAGCTAGAAGAATTAGAGAACATTGAGAATCTAATCAAATCTGGGCAATCTGAATTAGCTCGGAAGAAGCTTCAACGGGCAAACGTTTCTAAAATCTCTAGAAATCGAATCCATCAGTATGCTCTTCTTTGCCGAAGGGCTGGCCTCGCTGAGCAAGCGATCAAAGCCTTGCGCCCAATTGTGCGTTCTAAAAACTCTCAAGTGAAACCTAAACCACAAGAAGTAGCAATCTATGCTAATGCCTTGGCAGGAATTGGCGGGAGTGATGAAGCAATAAAGCTGCTCACTCAAGACTGGGTTCTCGAAAGTGAACCCATGGCCCACCTGTATCTTGCTTTTGCTTATTTTTCCAAGTGGAATTACGCAGAATCAATTCCTCATCTCGAAGCTTTCCTACGAAGAAGCAAAAAAAACTCTTACTCTTATTTTATAGGTCAAGTTAACTTTGTTGCTGCTCTAATCACTTTGGAAAGACATGAAGAAGCTTTAGAAATTCTTTTACCTCTTGAAACAGCTCTGATGGATAGAAACCACACTGTACTTGCTGGGAATTGCAAAGAACTTAAAGCCCAAATTTATTTTCATACGGGTAAATTAGAAGCGGCTAGTAAACTACTCAAAGAGGCTCTCGAACTGAGTGGAGACAAGTATCCAGATGCTCTCTTTGCGGCTAAGTGGCTCGGATTAACCAACGTCAAGGTACAAAAGGAAAATCAAGGGAAGTCACCTGAGTTATCTGTAAAACTAGAAACCGTTAGAGAAAAGGCCTTAGAATTTCATCATTGGGAAACCCTAAGAGATATGGATCTCAATCTCGCTAAAATCGACAATGATGAAGATCTTTTTTGGAAAGTTTACTTTGGTTCACCTTTTCCACAGTTCAGAAAAACTCTTTTGGATAGAAACAATAAAAAAGCTCCTAAAGAATTTGTCAGGCATCTCAATGGGTCAAACTCCAAAACAATTTTGAAAGTAAATGATCTTCACAATGGCCAAAATGCCATTTTTAAAGGTGGCTCTCTCTATCAAAGACTTTTCCATATTCTAGCTTCTGATTTTTATAGACCACAAAGAATTCCCAAAATTTTCAGTGAGCTGTATTCAGACGAATATTTTGACCCTGAATACTCACCTAAAAAGGTTGTTATGCTCATTTCTAGACTCAGAAAACTTTTGGAGAAAGTTGATATTGAGATCAAAGAGTATGGTGGAAACGGATATTCGATTGCAAGCGACAGTTCTCTTGCACTCGTTTATTCTCTTGAAGACCTCGGTAGCTTAGATCAAACTTCCTTTAGGCTTAAAAAAATTGAAGATGAATTTACAGAAGAACTCTTTACCTGCAAACAGGCTGCTGAACTATTTAAAGTTAACAATCGAACAGCACTCCGATGGCTCAAAGAACTGGAAGAAGAAGGTTTCTTACAAAAATTTGGTGTCAAAAAAGGTGTTCGCTATCAGGTAGCCTATAAAAAAGACTCAGGCAAGCAATCGGCTTAATGTAAATAACTGATTTTACTATCTTTTTTTTCGACAAAATTGTTTCTCCGAATAAGACCAGCCCAGGTTTAAATTAAATCATAGGTTAAGCATAGCAAAGTTGTTCGTCTCTTCACGTCGCTCATGTTGATCAAAAACGGGTAATCAAACTAGTTCGGGGGAACAATGAAACTATTAAAAATCGCATTATATTTATTCGTCCTTACAAACTTAGCTGCATGTGGAGATTTAAAATTAGATGAAGATCTTTTTGGAAATCAAGATTCATCCCAGGATCAATTCGGAGGGGAACCTTTGGCACTGGATTCTGTGACCGCAGCTGCTGTCTCTGACAACGTCAAAAAATGCAAGAGAACAAAAAAATGCAGAGGAATGAACCTTAGATATGCCAATCTAAAGTACGCAGATTTAGACGGAGCAGATCTACGCTACGCAGATTTGAGATATGCCAAACTTGATTATGCAAAGCTTGAACAGGCTAATCTTAATTATGCAAAACTACAATATGCCGATCTGGACTATGCTGAGCTTTCTGGCGCTAAGATGCAATATGCTAAAGTTCAATATGCAGATCTACGCTACGCAGAGATTTACAGCACAGATATGCGCTACGCCAATCTCAACTACGCAAACCTCAATTATGCAGAAGGCATAGCCGTAAAAATGCAATACGCTGACATCAACTATGCAACAATGAGGTATGCAGATCTTAGAATGGCAAATATGCAGTATGCGGACATCACCTACGCACACTTAGGCGAATCAGATCTAAGACTTGCCAATGTTCAATATACAGATTTTAGTCATACAGGCTTTATGAATACAGATTTACGTTCGATTAAACAAGGAAGCACTAAGTGGACTAGTGCTCGATTCCTAAACTCAGCCCTACGCTAACCAACTTCAAGGGCTATTAACTATACCCAAGCCGAGCGGTCGAATAGCCGCTTGGCTCTTTTAGTTAAATAATCTCTTCTCACATAGGATCGAGTCCAAACTTTCAATCTGAATACCAGAAGCCTCAGGAACTTCCATTTTGCGATTTTCACTCACCCACTTGATATACTGAACTAATATATCAACTAAAAAGCCTTCATTTTCATGAATAGGTTCTTCCATGACCAACGAGAGTCTTTCGATATCTTCAAGCCTAAGCACAGAACTTTCTTTTACTACTGAAAGATCAAGATCTATAAGACTTCTAACGACACTACTCTTGTCCAACGACCTGAATAATCTAGGGTGTAGGTATATGGGGTCGCTAATTACCTGGTCCAATAACAATCTTATCTTGGTTTTAGGGAAAGATTTCTGGAGGTTCTCAGTCCAAGAGACAACCTCAGGTAACTGCGCGATATTAAATACAGATAAAGACAGATGAAGATCGAAACACTTTGGCTCTGCCTGAGTAAGTAACCGCTTGATATTCGTCTCTAACTTTTCAAATGAGAATCCACGAATATAAGAGTAAACTTCGTCAATTCCATCCATAGAACAATTAACAATTATATTTTTGTTCTGTTTTACAGCTTCAATAACCTCATCTGGAACAACGGTTAAGTTAGAAACCAAAATAATTTCGGTAGAAGGCAGCTGATGGGATGCCATTGACAAAAATTCAACGCATTCCTTTTCTATGAGCGGCTCTCCACCCAAAATTTCTATTACTTTACTAGCGCGAAGACTCTCAATGAGTTCGCCGAGATCAATGTTTGACTTAAACGGATGCTGAAATTTTTCTAGAACTGGATCTCTCAACCCAAGCTGAATAAGTGATTGATCATCAGCAAACCATTTTGTGGAGTATCTAGAATTACACATTAGACACTTTAAGTTACAAGAATTGGAGAAAACGATCTCAGCAAACTGGATTTGCTTCGATTTTCCTGTTTCATCGGATTTTAAACCTAACTTATTTTGTCGTTCATTAAATTTCTGACGCTTAGATTTTCGACCTTCCGATTCTGCTTTATAGCACGTTTCGCAACCCTTGCCTGGCTTTCCCTGAAGAATATCAGCTCGCAGTTTGCCCAACTCAGCCGAATTCCAAGCTAGATTAAAATCTTTAGTACTCTTGAATTCGCCAAGGGGCAAAGTTGAAGCACAACATGGCCGAATTTCGCCATGGGGCCAAACGGCCATACCTACAAATGGAGCAACACAATATTTATCATTTTTATCATCGTCCACATTTTTATCATACATGGATTTACAATCTGGCCAAGCTCAGATGGACAAACACTTCAAAATAACTCAATATGGTAACAAGGATGAATAAGAAACGCTTTAGAATCGTCGCCTTAGTCTTTGTAGGACTTCAGTTATCAATTTCCATAGTTGGTAGTCAATATGCCAGTAAATCTGATTTCTATCCATTTTCAAAACTAGATATGTACGCAAGCTTTGTAGAACCCAACGGGTTTAAGCGGGCCTCCTTGTGGCTGAGAAACTCTCAAGGAGAATTGAAACCCCTACCGTTTTTAAGAGATCTTTTTTACCTTTACGACTTACGTGCGATCAAAGAGGAGCCAGAAGATAGCTCTCTCCGACAAAGGCTTATTAAAGAGATTATTAGCGAAGTTAATAAAGAGAAAAAACGCTATTCTGAATTTATCGATCTTGTGATTACGATCGATAGTTGGGACTACTTAAGTTTAGAAAATTTAAATAAGCCAGATCGACAGGAGATTATTGAACGGGTGATTCTCAATGGAGAATCTTTGTGAAAAGAATCTTAGCTCGACTTTTTGACCCAGATCCAATTTTTAAGGCTTCAAAATTTGACGTCTACTTTTCTCAGTTCTTCCTTATTTTGACCTGGATATTTTTTGTTCCTAAAAACATTGGAGGATTCAATCTAGAAAAGTATTGGGAGCCCATTTCGTTTTTCCAATGGCTACCTGTGGAATCCGGTTCTCAGTCTTTTCCAGCGACCTTACTTCTTTTTGGCTCTATTTTCGGACTCCTAAGCATAATAGGACTTCTAAGAAAGTATAGTTTTTTTACATTCGCAATTGTCACTTTGATTTCTGCAGGATATCCACTCAACTTCGGAAGCCTATCCTCTGCCCCACATCTTTTTGCAATGTTTGTTTTAGCCTTTGCTTTCCTAGAACTGGTAGACTCTGAATCCACATCAACATCTGTGACTCAATTGAAATCTAAGAAGGTCACACTTATCGGCGTTTACCAATCTATGATCGAGGATCTAAACCCCGCCTACAAACTGGCTAGTCTACGGGCAATCGTCGTTACTTATTACTTTTGTGCTGGCCTCATAAAAATAGTGAACGTTGGTTTTGTTTGGAGCTGGTCTGAGAACTTATTTAGACTTGCATACCAAGATTATTGGCAAGGCCCTTTGTTAGAGTGGGCCATCAACCAACCTTCTGGCTTGATCACATTTATCTGTGGCCTAGGCCTTCTCATCGAGTTTCTTGCTCCTCTCGCTCTCCTATCAAAAAGGTTTTATTTCTTTTTTGCCTGTGGCTGGATTTCACTCCATATAGGAATCATTTTGTTAAGTGGAGACCATTATCAGTTTCTTTTAAACATAGCTCCTATTCTGGCTACAATACCCATTTTCACACTTACAAAAAGTGTGTGGGTCAAACTGAAATTAGTTTAGTATAATCTTGATTTCTGAATGAATCTGACTTCTTCAACTCAGCTACGAGATTATCTTTGAGGTGAGTTAAATCATTACTCTCTACAAACTCAATAACTCCAGACAATACTTTTTGCGCCTGAGCAATAGCATGTTCTTCCACTTGCTTTGAAGAGGACAGTCCGGACATTAACTGTGGTAGATCTTCTATGAGCTTCTGATATTTCCTTTTTGCAAGGTCTCTTTGTTCTCGACTAAGAACACATGCAGAAAGGTAATCAGGACTTCGGAGCATATGCAATGAGATGATCGGCATTTTATCACCGGCCGAATCCTCCCATATATTTAGATTATTTATTTTTGACGAAAAGACCCATCGAATGAGTTTAGGAATATCAACCAAATTCATCGCTTGTATAGTTGAGGTAATCCAGAAAAGATAATTTCCTTCTAACTTCGACAAAGTTTCTAGATTCTGCACAACCTCATTAAATTTTGATGGAAATCTAATGTAGTCGTTTAAGTCGCCATAAGCGTCGACAGAAACGCCTAGGGAAACCCTCTTGAACTCTGGCCAAAGCTTCTTAGCTCGATCCGGTAGAACAGTTAAATTTGTATTGTAATCAATCCAAATATTTTTAGCCAAACCTCTTTC
>CAZFYV010000242.1:0-6181 GCA_964523195.1 uncultured Pseudobdellovibrionaceae bacterium | reverse complement strand
ACAAAGCTGTGAGTTGTATCACAAATCCGTTTTTATCTTTTGATTATCACCAGATAAATATTTAATTCCTTTAGGTTTAAAACGACCGCCCGAAGTGCTCATGAATCTTAACACTGAGGGTATAATGGACTTTGAAGTCGATGATGAACTCTTAAATATTTTTATTACTGAAGCCTCCGAGGCTTTGGATCAATGGGAAGCTATTTCTTTAAATCTAAAGAAACAACCAAGCCCAGAGAATCTTAACAAATTATTTAAGATTGCCCATTCCCTAAAGGGAACCTCAAAGTCTATGGGCTTTACACAGCTTGGTGATTTCATTCACAAGGTGGAAGATCTAATTGCTCATATCATTCGTAGTGAAAGAGATTGTGACCCCAACGAGACTCAATTTTTATTAACAAACCACTCTCAGATAGCAAACTGGCTCTCGGCCCTTCAGACCAAATCTGAAGCGCCAAATGTGCAAGAAGCACTCTGGACTGTTGACGAGTACCTTAAAGGAAACCAGGAAGCACTAGAAAAATATAATTCTGAGAATCTAGAGCATGCCAAAGAAGTTGTTGAAACTGACGATAAAAAACCAAAGGGTATTGAGTTTCTGCGAGTCCGCAGTGATCGTCTTAACTCTCTGATTCAAATTATCGGTGAGCTCTCAATTCACCAATCGATAATTTCTCATTGTGTGGCAAATGACGACATCAACTCAAATAACTTCAGGCTTGCTGTTCATCAAGCAGCAAAAATGACAAAAGAAATTCAAAATGAATCATTGGCCCTTCGCATGACAGAAGTTCGAGGCTTGTTTCAAAGACTAGAGCGAACGGCAAACGATGTAGCTGAAAGTCTACAAAAGTTTATAGATGTAACTATTATAGGAGCGGATCAAGAACTAGATCGATCAGTTGTTGAAGCGGTTCAAGACCCTCTTGTTCATATCGTAAGAAATGCTGTGGATCATGGAGTTGAAGCAGAAGAAAATCGCGTTGCTGATGGGAAACCAGCCCGTGGCCAGGTAAAGTTCGAAGCCATTTCTGACGCGGGTGGAATTCTACTCAAACTCTGCGACGATGGAAAAGGACTTGATTCCGAAAAAATTCTCAAAAAAGCCATCGAAAAAGGTCTTGTCACGGCAGACGACGAACTGAGTGAAAATGAAATCCAAAAACTAATCTTTTTACCTGAGTTTTCTACCAGTGACGAAGTCACTGATATTTCCGGTCGTGGTATTGGTATGCAAGTCGTGCGAGATACGATTACCAATATCGGTGTAACTATCAATATTCAGTCGAAGAAAGGAGAAGGTACCGAGTTTCACATCAACCTACCCGCTTCTTTGAATATGATCGACGCCGTTGTAATGGAACTTCAAGGTAACAAATACAGCATTCCGTTGCAGGAACTTGTAGAGATAATCGATCTCAATAACTCAAAAATAGAACACTGTGAAGAGAACTACCCTCTTCTTTCGTGGAGAGGAAGTCTAGTTCCATTACATCTTCTTTCTAACGAATTAGTACTTGGTGAGCAACATATCGCAGATATTCAAGAGCAAACGAATACTAAGGCAAATGCCGCCATGATTATCAAATCTAACGAGCAACTTTTCGGTTTCGGTGTCGATCGAATTGTTGGGCATCAGCGAATTATTGTAAAAGCGATTAACGGTGAACATGCTAACAACGAGGCACTTAAGGGCGCAACTATACTTGGTGACGGAAAGCCAAGTCTAATACTTTCATTAACCGATTTATCTGGTCGTCTAACTCACAAACGATCAGTTAACAACACTGCGGAGGTGGCATCGTGAGCGAAGCCGTAGTCCAAACATCTGAAAACATCGAAAACGACAAATATCTCGTTTTTCGAGTAGGAAGTAGCTTTTACGGTATCAGCCTCTCCGAAATCGTAGAGGTTACTGAAAAGCTCGAAACCGTCCCTACTCCAAACAGTCCTGATCATGTTCTTGGGGTCGTAAATCTAAGAGGTGAAGTTATCACCGTAGTAGACACCAGAATGCTACTCGGACAAGAGCGAAGCGAGTCGCAACTCAATTTTGTCATAGTTGTAAATACCAACAAGGGCAAAGTCGCAGCTCTCGTCGACCAAATGATCGATGTAAGACAAATTAACTCAGAAATTATTGAGGGTCCTCATTCAACAGCTCAAAGCGAAGCCAATGTTTATTTGAAAGGCATTGCTAAGGCGGATGATCACCTCATCTATATTTTAAGATTAAAAGACTTTATTCAAGAGGCATTGAGTAAAAAGAGTAAGGGAGAAGACCATGAGCTTTCAGCTTAAAATCATTACCATTGTGACCGTGGCTTGTTTGGTATGTACTGGAACTGCTATGTACATTGCCTCTCAAGAAGCAAACAAAGAAGGAGAAGCATCTCTAGTCAATAAAGGAGAAGCAATCCTAACTCGTCTCGAATCTTCAAGAGATTTCGTGGCTGAGCAAGGACTCCTCGAAGATACTATTGAAAGAGTAGTAAAAAAGTACCCAGATGGAAATGTTCCACCTGAAGCGAAGCAAACCATTCTTAATGTGGTACCAATTTACGCATCACTTAAAATCGGTAGTCAAAATGCGAGAAAAGATAAGTACAAGTTTCGAGTTGCAGCAAGAAAAGCACGTAAACCTGAAAACGAGGCGACGGAAATCGAAAGAGGATTTCTTGAGCAATTTGACGACGATCCAGATTTAAGGCAGCTTACTTACAAAGATGAAGAGCGAAATGCTATTTGGGTCATGCGACCTGTTCGACTCTCAAAAGAGCAGGGCTGTATGAACTGTCACGGAAATCCTGCAGAAAGCCCCTTTAAGAACGGAAAAGATGTTCTTGGTTTTCAAATGGAAAACTGGAAAGATGGTCACCTCCACGGGATGTTCGCCGTTATCTCTAGTCTTGAACCTGTACAAGCTAAAGTTGCTGAAACAAATAAAACACTGGCTCAATGGGGTGGAATTATCACCGCACTTGTAATTGGTCTTGTATTTCTTTTACTAAGAAGTCCGATGAAGATTCTTACGAGTATTTCTCAGAGAATTTCTTCAGCCTCATCTAGAAACTTAAAGTCTAGTGATAGTTTGAAAGATACAGCTTCATCAGTTTCTGCTGCAAGCACAGAGCAGAGTGCTGCAATTCAGGAAACAATGGCATCGATGTCAGAGATGAGCTCCATGATTTCAAGAACAATCTCGGTTGCAAAAGAAACCGAAAAACTGTCTACAGAACTTAATACTAAGACCAACGATGGACAGAAGGTCATGAATGGGATGGTCAGCTCAATGAACTCTATTAAAGACGCAAATGAGCAGCTCAATGAAATGATCGGAATTATTAAAGATATTTCTTCAAAGACAAATGTCATTAACGACATTGTTTTTAAGACTCAACTACTCTCGGTTAACGCCAGTGTTGAGGCCGCGAGAGCAGGAAACCACGGTAAAGGTTTCGCGGTTGTTGCGGAAGAAGTAGGTAACCTGGCTCAAGTATCTGGTCAAGCTGCTGAAGAAATCAGAGATATGTTAGAGAAATCTCAGAGACATGTAGAGACTATTGTTACTGAGACCAACTCTAGAGTTGATGAAGGTCAACGAGTCAGCCAAGAAGCCCTATCAAGCTTTAAAGAAATTTCTGATGGAATGGATACAATTCTCAGTTATGCTAGAAACGTGAATGAAGCCACTGTTCAGCAGGAAGAAGGGATTTCCCAGATTTCAGAAGCTATGGGACAGATGGATAGTGCATCTCAACAGAACTCTAGGATGGCTGAAGAAGTTTCACGCATGTCAGGTGAACTTCACAATCAGAGTCAGGAGCTAAGCGTACTTAACCATGAAGCTCAAGTACTTGTGCAAGGTCGAGTTAAAGAAACCCACGGTCAAGCGGCCCTTCCTGCAGCAGCTTCAGCTCCAGCATCATTTGTTGGAAACTTAGCGCAAGCGGTTCAGGAAAGTATTCCTCATCCAGGAGAGCAAGCTCCAGCCGAATCCCACCCAGAAGGAGAAGCTCCAGCTGAAGCTCCACAGGGTGATGCGAATGTGGTGCAAGGTGGGTTCGAAGGATCAAAAGCGAACTTTAACGGAACTGGAAGACCAGACCTTTCTAAGTTTAAAAAAGCTCTCTAAATTACACAGAGCTCTAGGATAAACCTAGAGCTCTTTTTCGAACGTTTTCGGTGTCACAATGATTAAACCAAATGAACTCAACATATTAATAAAGATTGCAGAGAGTGTTACCGGAAACTCTAGAGGACTGGACTCTAAGCAGTCCCTTCTTCTCAACAACGTTCAACGTTTAATGAGAAACTACAAAATTGACACATTTAAACTGTTTCTCGACCAATTAGAAAGAAACAATAGACTGTGGGAAGAGTTTCTTTCGGCGATCACGATTCATACAACTAGCTGGTTTCGTGAGTACCCTCATTTCGAACGACTTGAAAGTTATCTGTTAAGCAACTATAAAAAATTTGGTCCTACAAAACCTTTTAGATTACTGAGTGCCGCGTGCTCAACAGGACAAGAAGTTTACTCTTTCGCTTTAACTCTAGAACGGTTTAGAAGACTACACCCTACTTTTGAGTATCGCATTGATGGATTCGATATCGATCCAGTATCTGTTAAAACAGCCTACAATGCTTTATATTCCCGCTCTGATTTTTCAGGTCCTCTTACAGGGTACAAAGACTATCTACTTTTTGGATCAGGAGAATACAAAGGAAAATTCACTCTAGATCCCGAAATACTTAGTAGATGTACTTTTGAGATGAGAAACCTTAAGAGACTTAACCTGATTAAACTTGAAAACAAGTACGATTGGATTGTTTGTCGAAATGTACTCATCTACTTTGACCCTAATGATGTTAAGAGGATAACAAACAATCTCTTCACCTCATTAAATCCGAGTGGAATTCTATGCCTGGGACACAGTGAAATGATCGAAACTGAAGACCCTAGTATCAAAGTACAAGGGCATTCCTGCTATATGAAAGTAGAGACCAAAGGGAAAGTTCCATCTCAAATGGACCGCCCAAGGGTGCTACTATTAGATGATGACCCAATGATCTTTCATCAAGTTAAGAAGATTATGCCCTCCAGCGACTATGAAATCGTTTATTTCGATAGTCTCACTGAGGCAGATAAGTTTATCGAATCAAATACCTGTGATCTCTTACTCCTTGATGTGTTTTTAAAGAGCTCAGTAATAGACGAATGGGTTCACTGCTTAAGACGAAATGGACAAAAAGAACCTATTTTACTTTTTAGTTCCTCGAGTAAGGACAAAACTAAGGTCATCATGGATTTATTACAAGAATCTGCTCAAGACTTTATAGATAAAGCAAAAATGCTTAACGAGCCCGATGTCTTACGATCGAAAGTTGATCAGTTGATCAAACGAAATCGCAAGCAAGCTCCAGCAAAAACGGAGTCTGCTATACAACGCAAGAACAAAAAGAGAATTTCAAATCCAGATATGATTCTAATTGGTGCCAGTACTGGTGGAACTAATGCGCTCTCACAGCTGCTAAGAGACCTTCCAAAACCATGCCCGCCAATAGTTGTTGTTCAGCATATTACAAATGAGTTTCTCGGATCATTCGCTCAGAGACTCTCACAAGTTTCTGGCTTAACATTGGGTGACGGTCGCCACGGAGAACCCTTGAAGAAAAATACGATCTATATGGCAAAATCTGATCAGCATATTGGTTTGCTCAAACGTGGCAAAGACATCGTGATTAGAATATCCAATGAACCTCCACGAGCAAGTCACCGACCGTCTGTCGATGTTCTTTTTGAATCCGCTTGCGAAATTGGTAATCGAGTAAAGATGGCGGCTTTTATTCTCACGGGAATGGGAGCAGATGGCGCAAAAGGAATGAAAAAGCTCAAAGACATCAATCCTAATGTCGTGACTTACGCGGAAAGTGAAGAAAGTTGCGTCGTATTCGGGATGCCAAAAGAAGCTATAGCTCTTGGTTGCGTCGACAATATTGGAAGCTTAGAGCAACTGCGAATTGACCTTATTAATTCTATAACTGCATCTCAGCAGCCAGCTGAACTTGCATCCTAAATAAAGTCACATAAACATCTAAAATGACTAATGTTTATTGGAAGTTTTTGTAAATTAAAATTCTCTTTCCCCCTTTATATCCTGTATTTGTTGATTAA
>CAZFYV010000241.1:1308-6200 GCA_964523195.1 uncultured Pseudobdellovibrionaceae bacterium | reverse complement strand
GATATGCCCGATGCTCTTTTAATTTCGAAAAAAGGGCAGAGTCAAAAGGTCAAAGAGTTGGTCGAAGATATTAAAAAGAAAAATCTCTCTCAGGCCCATGAACATGTTTTTGACGTGAGACCTTGGGGGAAGTTCGCAGTCTTGTCGGACCATGGAAATTATAAGGCCAAGTTTATTACGGTAGAGCCTGGCCAGCAGCTGTCTTATCAGCGACATGAAAAAAGATCAGAACACTGGATTGTCATTAATGGGAAAGGGCAGTTGACCTTAAATGATAAGACCCAAGAAATCGGCCCAGGTGAGAGTGTCACTATTCCTCAAGGAACAAAACATCGGATTAAAAATATAGGTGATGTGCTTTTGGAGTTTGTTGAAGTGCAAACTGGAACCTATTTTGGAGAAGATGATATTGAGAGGTTTCAAGATGATTACAATCGCATTTAAGTCATTGCTACTTATTTTATTTTCTGCGAGCACATTGTACGCTCAAAATGCTCAGAAACCAGCAGAAGAAGTTCCAAGTGAAGCCAAAGAAGTTCAAAAAACTGAGGTCCCCCAGGTCAAACGGGTTTGTGCCACTCTTTTCTTTTTGAAAAACAGAGTTTGGGTCCATCGAAAGATTACTAAAGACAAAGAAACCCAGTGGGTCGCTTTCAAACCTAAGCGCGGTGAGAAAATAGGATGTAAGGATCGTGTTGAAACAGCGAGTAAGTCTCGAGCGATTGTTCGAGGCAAGAATTTCAAAGTGGTAATGGCTCCTAATACTCGAATCGATATAAATCGGCTCCGCTCTAAGAAAGATAAAAAGAAGACTCGATCGTTAATCGATCTGACCTATGGAAAGTTAAGAAGCTTTGTCAAAGAAGAAGATAAGAAGAAAAAGGATAAAACTAAAAATCCATCAAACTCTAGCTTTAGAATTAAAACCAAAGTTGCTGTGGTAGGAGTTCGTGGAACTGACTTCTATACCTCTTTTTCTCCGGCTACGGGTAAGGCGGAACAAGCTGCTGTAAAGGGTGAGATTTTGGTTGAGAGATCAAAAGATAAAAAAGTAGTCAGTGTTAAATCTGGAGAGCAAGTCGTTGTGAGGGATGAAGCGCCTGTTAAAATTCCTCAGTCAAAAAAAGCGGGTCAAATACCCACAGCAACACCTGTAGCTTTACCAGAGTTGACAGTTGAAAAGATTAAGCCTGCTGTTGTAAAGCGTATTCAAGCAACCTCTTCGATTGTTAAAGATAATAAAGAGGTTTTGGATGAAACAAAAGAGTTTCAGTCTGAAGAAGCTCTTAAGATTTTAGGTAAGGTAGATACTTGGGTGGCACCTAAAGAAACTCTTCCAGAAGACTTAGATAATATTAAAAATGAGTTCTAATCTTCAAAGAACTGAAGATAAGTGCCGAGCATAATTTTAAAGCCGAAGTTTCTCCATGTTCCTTCTCGATCAATAAAGTCTTGGCTCGGAAATGTGATTTCATCAAAAGGTTCTCCATCTGTGGCAATTCCTTGAAGTAAAAAGACTTCAAAACCTAAGTATAATCCTGTCCACTGGAGCCACTCTAGTGGTGGGGTGAGGTGACTTTCGATTCCGAGTTGTACATGAATGGCCGTTTGGCGTATGTTTCCACCGAAAAATGGATTTCTTTGTTCGACATACATTTCGTGGGATCCTATGCCTAAGTTTGTGTAGAAAGACCACCATCTTTGATGGTTGTAGCGAATGCCCAATCCAAAAGACATGACTTCATTTTCTTCTTCAAAGCCTCCTGAGACACCTGTCGGGTCTTGATTGTTACTCGATGTCTCAATTTCAAAGCGTTCTATAAAAGCGATAAAGCTGATATCCCACATTTTAAAGTTCGCAGCCAGGCGAAAAGCACTGGCGTCTACGTCAGAGGTTTCAGCACCGGCAGCGTATCCAATATTAGAGTTTCCTATTCCTATATTAGCGGTCCACCTTGAGCTTACAAGTTTGGGGCTCTCTGATTTTGGTTTTTCATCTGCCGTTTGTTGAGGATCAGGTTGAACTGGAGGGGGTGGAGTTGGATCTTCGAGTTTTAATCCCTCTTTTGGTGATGGGTATTGCTGGTTAAATTCAAAAGCTACTTTTTTGTCGTTGGGGTCGGCTGCAATGGTCCAAAGATTATCTTTGAGTGAATATATTTTTAAAGGAGTTAAGATTTGTTTATTACTTTGAACGCTTCCAGATAAAACAAAGAGTTTGCCATCTGCAAAGAGAAATTCTCCTTTTTCCATAATAAAATCACTTTTATCAACACGGATAAGTTGTTTGGCGATTGAGTTGTCATCACAAATTACTCTCATAGCACCACGTTTGAGGCGGAATCCATAGGTGGAGTCTTTCTTTTTTAATCCTCGTATTAATGAGTTTTGATAAACGACAATTTTACATCTTGAGCGAGTAATGATCTTCGCTAAAGATTCAGTCTTAGTTCTTAATTCTTCGCCGATGAGAATCAGGTCTTTAAAATCTGGCTCAATGGTTTGTTTGTTTCTTTTTGTGAGCTCGAGATTGCCATCTAAATATTGAAATGCACCTAAAAATAGCGGACCGGATGTCTGTGCTTGAATTTTACTAGAAGCGACTAAAGCAAATATTAAGCAGGTGAGTTTGATGGAATTTTGCAGCCATTTTAAGGAGTTTAGTGGGGTTTTAACTATCGTCATTGAGAACCTCTCCCAAAGGTGTATCAATATGAAAATTTTGAGGCTTAATATTGATACAATCGCTGATTTTTTCCAGTAATTCAACGGTCTTCGATATACTTAGAGGACTTGGACTAAGGTCCTAGTATTATCAGATCGTTAGTGGGGCATTTGTATGTACGTTAAGCCTAATAAAGGTAAATCTGTGCTTTGGCGATTTCTCGTCGGGGTGTTCTTTTTTCTGTCGATTATATTCTTCCAAAACTTCACAACTGAGATTAATAACTCCAACTTCAATAACCTTACAGGTGTTGATGGAGATGTTGCTATTGCTGAGAAGCTTTTTAGGAGGATTACTGGAGTAAGAATTCCAATTGATGATCCACGTCTACACACAATGGCGGGACTTATCAGGCAAGGGGACCGATTTACAGCCACCGCTTTAGCTGTTGAAGACCCAAATTTCTATAATGTGACTTTAAGAGAAATGTCTTCTCTGATGTCGACCCGTGCGATTCAACCCAATGAGCCCATCAACGATTTCATAGCTACTTTTATTGGAATGGTTAGAGACGATATTGACGCTAGAGAAATGTTAACGGCTAATTACTTCTATTCGGGTAACCCGGGATCTTTACCAGCAGAACTTCCAAATGAACTGGTCGATGATATTCTGATGTCTAACAATCATTACTTGTATTTAGATCGCAATGCCGTCGATTTAAAAGAACACCTTCAAAGGCAACCCAGTCAGTTTTTAGTGAGCTCTAGGGGATCTGCCATCGGTCATATCGATGCGGCTGGGCTTTTAACATCGAGAACCTTTATGGCTTCTCATGCGGTTGCGGGAACCAATCGTCGATTGGTCGAATATGCTTTTAAATCGTTTATGTGCCTTGAGATCAACCAATGGGCTGATACCTCTTTGACAGATATTAGAGTTGGTAGAGATGTTGATCGATTTCCTGAAGGAAGTAACTCAGTTTTTCAAATGACTTGCAAAGGCTGTCACTCAGGAATGGATAGTTTAAGACCTGCATTTGCCTATTACGACTTTGATGATGGCTATGTGAAACATGCGCAATTGTTGCCTGAAGGCCGTGGGCGCATGGAAATGGAAAAAGATGACTTTGGAATGCCAGCGAAGTTCTCCAGAGCTGACGATGTATTTCCTGAAGGTTATATCGTTCGAGATAACCGCTGGGAAAATGTTTCGACTGCTAAAAAACACGATCGTCTATTGGGTTGGAGAGGGGCTCTAGATGGAGCTGGTCTTAAAGATTTTGGTTCGATGATCGCTAACTCTAGAGGCTTTTCTAACTGTATGGTTGAGCGCGTGTTTAAGTCGGTTTGTCGTCGTAGTTTTAAGCAAAACGAAGACACTCTAAAAGAGATTCTTACCAATTCTTTTGAGTCTCATTATAGCCTTAAAAGACTTTACCAAGAGACCGCTATTCGCCAAGAGTGTATTGGACTGTAAATCTCGCAAAACTTCCTAGTGTCGAGTATTTAACAGGGGTGACGAGTTTAGTCTCCTAATACAAAATCACTTATTTTGAAGTGGTGTTTGTCAGTTCCTGGCAAAAAGTTCGACATCAAATCTTTTAAAAAATCACTGTTTTTGGACTGAAAACCAAGCAATTTCAGTTCATTGAGTATCCTCAAGAACGCTCGTTGGCGACCTTGTTGCAATTATTGAGGTACGGCGGTGGAGGGCTTGTTCGTAAACGTGACGATTTTAGTCACCTTTGGAGGATAAGCCTTGAGATCAGGAGTGAAAACAACAGAATTTAAAGCACAGGTTCTAGCTGCGACTAGAGCGTTGGTTTTTGTTTTCATTCTCTTTGGTTTAGCCAATTGTTCTTTTAAGCGTACGGCTGATGAGGGGCCTGCACCAACTGAAAAAGTGATTTCCAAATCTTTCTTTGGGGAATTCACATCAGATGGGAAGTTTAAGCCCTATAGGTTTCTTTGTGGTGCCGCTCCGCTTGTTCAGCGAGGCGCTTGGTCTGAAGCTGTTTATATGCACGCTCATAATTACATGTTCAATTGCAATGTGGAATTCAAAATTACTGAGAAGTATTTGATTGGTCGAGAAGTGAATCCAACCTTCCCCAATGATCGTGAGCGCTGGAAGGAGTTAATTTATATTCCTATCACAGCTCATTTTTATGAAGAGAAGTCTCGTGACAATCGAGGTCGAGAAACAAATACTACAGTTCGAAACA
>CAZFYV010000241.1:0-1208 GCA_964523195.1 uncultured Pseudobdellovibrionaceae bacterium | reverse complement strand
GAAGAGAAGTCTCGTGACAATCGAGGTCGAGAAACAAATACTACAGTTCGAAACACTAGCCGATCTCACTGGTCAGCAAGGCCCAATATCGCTCTAGATCTTCAAAATACAAGAATAAACAAGCTTGGATATGCATCACTTCCAGGTGGCGAATTTGGAACCAATATCGATGAAGTGGAGTGGGACCTAGAGAGAAACTTCTTAGGTTTTAATGTCGATGTATCTGGTACTTATTTAAAGCAAGAAGCCTCGGCAACGTTCAGGTATAACTTTTTAAAGTTTGAGTCTAATGATGAGTTCAAGAAAACACCTTATCACTTTGAAAACGCAAAGTACTTCGGAATGGCCGCTATTCTCGGTAAGCAGGTTGATGGTGTTCATGGCAGTGATTACGTTGCTAAATGGGATATTAACAAAGTTCACGAGTTTTATCTCAACAACTTTCCAGATGAGATAGTTCCGATCGCTGAGGATGTGGTGGATAGTTGGAATGATGCTTTTGAGAAAGCCAGTGGCAAAAGACCTTTTAAGCTCAACTTTGATACGCCAAAATATGAATTCGATTTGAGATATAACTCATTTAACTGGGTTGAAGATAATCGAATTAGTCTACGTCGAGGTACTCTTGGAATAGCCATGCTCAATGCAGATGTGATGAATGGCGAGATGCTTTGGGGGGCGATGACCATCTTTGCCCCAAGACTTAAACGAATTATCAACCGATCTTCTCCGACTCCTTCGAGCTCATCAAGTGGCTTGGCGAATTCTATGAATAAACCTCAGTTTGGTTTGCTGCACCCTGGAAGTAACTCTATAGAGCAGTTTCGACACGTGCCTTTTGAATCCATTCGCCCAATTGATCAAACCTCAGCTGTTAACGAACTTTCTGGAATCTTAAATGACCGGTCTTCAGATTTCTCAAAAATTCGTGATTTGCTCGATCGATCTGGTATTTCATCATTGTCTGATATTCTTGGTTTAGATTCTACGGGATTAAATCTTGTAACGGTTGAAAATTTAGCAGCACTATTTGGTCTTGATGGTGACTCTACAGTTGAAGTCAGTCGATCTGATCTTGATAGAGCTGTTCGCTCTATGAATCTTTCTGGAGATTTAGAGCGAAGACAAACGGATTTGAATCGAATGAGAGAATCCATGAGTCACCAAATAGTTGGAGACTTGAGTCACTTAACGAACGAAGTTGGTAA
>CAZFYV010000240.1:0-6202 GCA_964523195.1 uncultured Pseudobdellovibrionaceae bacterium | reverse complement strand
ATATACTCTTAATATTTCATTGGAAGAAGCTGCCAGAGGTTCTGAAAGAACAATAAACTTTATTCGCAAACGAGGCGGAAAAGACGATAATTCAAAAATTTCAATTAAAGTCCCCGCTGGAATAAAATCAGGTCAGAGACTCAAACTTAGAGGCGAAGGCGATGGTCCAGAAGCTCAAGGCGAAAACGGAGATCTTTTTGTGATCATTAATATTAATGATCACCCCATTTTTCAGAGAGAAGAAAACGATATATTCTTTGAACTCCCAATTTCTTTCGTCGACGCAATACTTGGAACGACGGTTGATATTCCTACCCTGACTGGACGAGCAACTTTTAAAATCACCCCAGGTTCGTTCTCAGGGCAAACCTATCGACTTAGAGGTAAGGGAATGCCAATTGTGGGAGGTCATGGAAATGGCGACCTTCTTGTAAAAATTGTGATAGATGTCCCTAAAATAGTTTCCCCAGACGAATCTCGTTTGTTAGAACAATTAAAAGATGTTGCACAATCAGGCTCTCAAATTCAGGAATACAAAGAGAAGCTTAAAAAACTTGGTAAATAACATACCGACAAGCCTAAAGAAGAATGCGAGTCATTTATGAAAATAAAGTTCTTCAATAAAAATATCTTAGTTAAAACTCTAGTTTTTTTCATAACTGTTAGTATTTTTACTGCCTGTTCAATGAAACCTAAAAAAAGACCTCCCGTAAAAGCTCCGGTGAGTGTTGTAAAACAGTTTGAAAGATCAACAAAGCTTGTTCGAAAAGGTAAAAAAGCAACTGCTGTTAAACAATTCAAAAATATTATTAAGCAGTATCCAAATTCTGATCTCGTCGACGATGCGCAAATGGAGCTGGGTCAACTCTACTTTTCGGCGTCTAGTTACAAAAAGGCCGCAAAATATTTTATGGCCATCATCGACTCCGAGTACTTTAGTCCGAGAGAAACCGAAGCGCTTATTTATTTAGCTCGTTGTTATACGAGAATGAATGACTATCAAAGAGCTCGAAAATATATTGAAACCGCAGAAGAAGCTATTGATCTCAACGATGCACTAAATGTTTCGATCTACCAAACACAATTGGAAATTTACAAAGTTACTAACGAAAAGTTTTTGTTTCTTAAGACACTTGTTAAGTTATCAAAAAATCATCCCGTTCCAACACAAAGAGAGATCTATAAGAATAAGGCCATTGAGTTTGTCGAATCAGAGATCGATGATGAACAACTAGAAAATATCGTGGATAATAGGGCCTTTGATTATTTACGCATACCAGCTCTTCTTAGGTATGGCCGCTACTTGGTGGAGCAAAAGCTCTATACAAATGCAAAACGTTATCTTGAAGACATTGTTCAAGATGCACCAGAGACAGACTACTCGGAACAGGCCTCTGAGATAATTAAACAAATAGATGCAAGACAAGTTGTCGATCAAAAGACCATTGGAGTGATTTTACCCTTGTCAGGCCGACTTAAGAGTATTGGTTACCGAGCTCTTCGAGGCATTCAGTATGGTCTTGGCATATATGGAAATAAAAGATCCGACTTAAAACTCGCAGTTATTGATAGTGAAGGAAATCCTGATATTGCACGACGAGCAGTTGATCGACTTGTTTCCGAAGATCATGTCATTGCGATCATTGGTAGTCTATTAAGTAAAACTTCAAACGCCGTTGCTTCTAAAGCTAGTGAATATGGGGTTCCTTCAATAGCATTGTCCCAAAAGTCAGGTATCACTGAGATCGGTGAAACCGTATATAGAAATGCATTAACAAGTGAAATGCAGGTCCAATACTTAGTAGACATCGCGATTTCAAAGCTTGGGCTCAAACGTTTTGGCATTCTCTACCCGAATGATCCTTATGGCGTAGAATTCGCTAATCTCTTTTGGGATGAAGTTAAAAACCGTGGTGGTGATATTCGAGCCGCTCAATCCTATGCGAGCAAAGAAACCGATTTTCGCGGTCCAATCAAAAGATTAGTAGGTAGCTACTACTTAGAAGACCGGATGGATGAATATAAAATCAGAATGCGAGAGTGGATCAAAGAAAACGGTGGAAAAACTGGCCGAAAAGCTCCTCCTGATGATCTTCTTCCTCCAATCGTTGATTTCGAAGCTCTATTTATTCCAGATATCCCGAGAGCTGTTGGTCAAATCGCACCTATGCTGGCCTATAACGACGTTAAAGACGTGAAATTACTAGGAACTAATGTCTGGAACCGCAGTGATTTAGTCCGCAGAGGCCAAAAGTTCGTTGAAAACTCCTTATTTCTAGATAGTTTTCTTACAGAAGACCCTAAATTTAAGAACTCTCAATTCCATAGAGGTTTTTTGGCTACTTTTGGCTATGCTCCCGGAATCTTTGAGGTTCAGTCCTATGACTCTGCCCTATTTTTGCGTCAGGCCCTTCTCAGCGGCTCTCGCTCAAGATCTGATCTAGTAGATCGGATGAATTCAACTAAGGAATTTTACGGGGCTGTAGGCAAAATTTTGATCAATGAGAAGCGAGAATTCGTTCGCCCGATGGTAGCCTTAACCGTCCAAGGTGGCAAAATCATTCCACTTTCTGGAGTTAAGAACCCTTAATTCCAGGCATAATCAAATTTAATGAAATTTTTTTAACCGAAAAGCCCTATTGGTCTGTCCAAGAGACACCTAAGGCCAAGGGCCAAAGGTGAGTCAAGGAAGACTCCTTGATTTCTTAGAACCATTTTTAAAGGGGATATAAAGATGGACGGATTGTCTAAAGAAATCGTTGCTGAATGCAAGGACAAGCTAATTAAAACTAAGTCTGAACTATTAAATAGAATGAAAGAAGTTAGGTCAGATTATAGCAAGCAAGACTTTGGCGGAGACGAAGCTGACCAAAGCATGAGTGTTCTAGCTGAGAATGAATTTCTCACCACTCAAAATAGACTGCGCACACAACTCATGGAGATTGAAGGTGCGCTCGCTCGAATAGAGCAAGGCGTTTACGGGATATGTGAGGAGACTGAAGAGGTTATTGAAGTTGATAGACTTCGAGCGATACCTTGGACTCGACTAAGTATTGAAGGTGCTGAAGTCCGAGAGGCTATGACTAAAAGGTTTGCTCGCTAAATATTTTTTAGAATCTTAAGATTTTAAATAACAAGGAACGCTTTATGATAGATTTTTTAATGAAGAAAAAAGAACACCTCATAGAAATTCGAAGTGAATTACTATGTCAGTCCTCAGAACCACAAGGCCTTGGCGGCTTGAGAAGATCTGTAAACTTGCAAATTAAACTCTCTGTATTAGATGAAGAGTTAGCACTTGTAGAAAAACAAATTCAAGATTGCATATCAGGTGGTAGATCACTCTACGCCGTAAAAGCAAGCCCAGAGCCACTTTCAGCTGTAGTACATTAGATCTCAGTGCTATGACCAAGGTCATGTTGTTCAATCGGACCTCATAAATACCTATAGACAGGCTAGTTATACCTTTGATTAGAAGAGCTTATGCCAATAAGCCCTTTTGTCCGGTATCTAATTAAGAAAAGTCGAGGATTTTCAACAAATTCCGGACTTTCCGTAGAACAGTTTTTCTTAAAGCCATTCCATCAAACTCCGAAAAGTAACTAAGAGAACGGATAACTTTTTGCCCGCAAATAGCGGAGGATCGAATGGCAATAGATGATAAAGTGATAGATATTCCAGAATCGTTACCGATGTTACCGGTAAGGGATATAGTAATATTCCCTTATATGATTCTACCTTTGTTCGTAGGAAGAGAAGCTTCCATTCACGCGGTAGAGGAATCGCTATCAAGAAGTCGACTTATTTTTCTTTCATCACAAAAAGAAATCACTGAAGAACATCCTTCAGAAGATTCAATTTACCAGACTGGTACCATCGCAATGATTATGCGAATGAGAAAGCTCGCCGACGGTCGAGTAAAAATTCTCATCCAGGGTGTCGGTAAAGGTAGAATTAAAAAGTATGTTAAGGATCAACCACACTTCGAAGTCGAAGTTGAAAAGATCGAAGAACCTGCATACGAAGAATCTATGCCAGAAGACACTTCAGAAGTAGATGCATTAATAAGAAATGCTAAAGAACAGCTCGAAAAAGTTATTGCTCTGGGTAGAATGCTTTCTCCAGACATCCTTCTCGTTCTTGATGATGTAGCAGATCCAGGTCGACTTGCAGATCTCATTGCATCTCACTTAAATTTAAAAGTAGCAGACGCTCAAAAAGTCTTAGAAACTCAAGATCCAGTTTCTCGTCTAAAACTCGTTAACGAAATCTTGGCTAGCGAACTCGAAGTTCTACAAATGCAGGCTCGAATCCGCAACAACGCTAAAGACGAGATGAATAAATCACAACGTGAATACTTCCTACGTGAGCAGATGCGAGCCATCAAGAATGAACTTGGTGAGCAAGATAGTAAGTCTGAAGAAATGGAAGAATTAAGAGATAAAATAATGAATGCTGGAATGCCAGAAGAAGTTCAGATAGAAGCTGTTAAACAGCTTGGACGTCTGGAACGTATGCATCCAGATGCAAGTGAAGCTTCAATGGTAAGAACTTATCTAGACTGGTTAACAGACCTTCCTTGGAACAAAGAATCTAAGGACAGCCTAGAACTTAAAAACGCTCAGGAGATTCTGAACTCTGATCACTACGGTCTAGAAAAAGCCAAAGATCGCGTTCTTGAATTTCTTGCCGTTAGAAAGCTCAAAAACAATATGAAAGGTCCAATCCTTTGTTTTTGTGGCCCTCCGGGAGTTGGTAAAACATCACTCGGAAAGAGTATCGCTAAATCAATGGGTCGCGAGTACCATAGAATTGCCCTAGGTGGAGTTAAAGATGAAGCTGAGATTCGTGGTCACCGTAGAACATATGTTGGTGCGATGCCAGGTAAAATAGTTCAGGCTCTAAAACAAGTTGGAACGAGAAACCCTGTTATTGTTCTCGATGAGATCGATAAGTTAGGTAGCGACTTTAGAGGTGATCCAAGTGCCGCAATGCTTGAAGTACTTGATCCAGAGCAAAACGCAGCTTTCAGGGACAATTACCTAAACGTAGACTTCGATTTGAGTAAAGCACTTTTTATTGCTACAGCAAATGTGCTTGAAAATATTCCACCTGCTCTCAGAGATAGAATGGAACTTATCAATATTACTGGGTATACAGAAAACGATAAGCTTTTCATTGCCCGTGAGCACTTAGTAAAACGACAGCTTGAAAATAACGGAATTACTGCTGAACAAGCTAAGTTTACAGATGAAGGTTTGAAATTCCTTATCTCTCATTACACAAGAGAAGCTGGAGTTCGTAATCTAGAAAGAGAAATTGGGTCTGTTTGTAGAAAAATCGCTAAACAGATTGTTATGGAAGAAGCAACTGAGTTTACAGTAACACCTGAAACAGTTCCTGAGTTACTTGGTGCACCACGCTTCTTGAGAGAAGAAAAACTTAAAGAAGATTCTGTTGGAATCGTTACTGGCCTCGCTTGGACACAAGCTGGTGGTGAAACACTCTTTGTCGAAGCACTTAAAATGAAGGGCAAGGGCGGATTAGTTCTAACAGGTCAAATGGGTGATGTTATGAAGGAATCTGCGACAGCGGCCCTTTCATATGCAAGAGCACACTCAAAAGAGCTCGGTATCGAAGACGAGTGGTTTGAAAATCATCAAATCCACGTTCACATGCCAGCAGGCGCAATTCCTAAAGATGGTCCATCAGCAGGGGTTACGATCGCTACAGCTATCATCAGCTTGATGACCGATGTACCAGTAAGAAAAGACATTGCCATGACTGGTGAAGTTACTCTGGCTGGACGAGTTCTTCCAGTAGGTGGAATTAAAGAAAAGGCTCTAGCGGCTCTTACTTCAGGAATCAAAACTGTAATCGTTCCTTTCCAAAATCAAAAGGACGTGTCAGATATCCCTGAGCAATTTAAGAAAGATTTAAAGTTTGTCTATGTAGAGCATCTTGATGAAGTTTTACAGATCGCACTTCTTAAGGGTCAAAAAGACATTAAGAATACCGGAGACAAACCTGAAGACGAAAAGTCTGTAACAGCGGCTTAATTGAAGCTGTTTACCTCCAAAGATTTTAAAAGGCTGGCTTTAGAGTCAGCCTCCTTTTCTTTAGCACCAGAGAAAAAGAAAAAATAAACTCTCTGAATGTCTCCTGAAAGGGACGTTCAGAGTCCTAAAGTCCTTGACGTCTC
>CAZFYV010000239.1:0-6216 GCA_964523195.1 uncultured Pseudobdellovibrionaceae bacterium | reverse complement strand
CTTCAACAAGAAGCCAAAGTGAACTTAAAAACTCTCTATTCGAGTCAAAATACTTTTCGAGCGACCTACGGAACTTATACTTCAGACTTATCAATTTTGGGTATGGGAGTTACCAATCGTGATTCCTATAAATTTGGATTCCCTAAAGCTTTTAAGAGTAATTTAAATCATCCGAATCTCAAAAAGTTAAATGCCCTCCTAAAGGACTCGGATGCTCTGGATAAGATAATGAGAGCTCCTGAGGAACCGAGAAAGTATGAAGCATTTAAACATATTACTGTAGAGCAAATGGCCAATTACTTCTGTAAGAATTGCCACGTCAAAAAAGATTCTTTCAAGGCTATAGCTTTTGGAAACTTAGACGATGATGATACTTGGGATGTATGGACTATTGATGAGACAGGTGGTTTGATTCACCTGTCTGATGATCTAAAAAATTAAAATCGCTATTTTCAGAGTTAAATTAGATAGAACCAATTGGATTCAGCGGTTGATCAGCTGATTGGTTTGGAGCTTCTACTTTTGGCGTGACGACTTCATCTTCAGAGTTTGGATCAGCTTTTTGAAGAGCATTGACCGCAGCTTTCGGAGCGGCACATTCTTTAAGTTCACCTTGAGTGTCCTTCGGATTGTCTGGATTTTGAAGTAAAAGCCTTTTCTCACCAATCTTATCTGTTTCGATTGCTATGGGTCCCTTTTCAAGTTCACCGAAAAGAGTCATAGATAACTCGTTGCTTGAAAGAGCCCAAGTACCAACTCCGACCTGAGAAGCTTGATTCTGAATCCGATTATCTACGAGGGGATGTTTTTGAAGTTGAACGGTTCCGTCGTCATTAAAAAACAAGGCCGTAATATGATCTGTTTCATTGTCACACTCTTTTACTTGTGGATCACAAAGTAAAGTACACCAAGTCGTATCCATTAAGTTTTTGGCCAACGATTGTTCTGTAACAACCGGATCAGGGCTTGCTGTTTGATCTTTCTTGTTATCACAACCAGTAGCGAAAATTAGAAGGCCGCATATAGCGGTCAATAGACTCTTTGAATTTAACATCCCACACTCCTTAACCTAACCCGACACTCTAGTGTCATATGTAGCCCAAAGGCTTAACCCAGGGTGAAATACTTCA
Organism: uncultured Pseudobdellovibrionaceae bacterium; assembly: GCA_964523195.1. Lineage (GTDB taxonomy): Bacteria > Bdellovibrionota > Bdellovibrionia > Bdellovibrionales > JAGQZY01 > JAUHWN01. Next base: position 5,086 of record CAZFYV010000239.1, on the reverse strand, counting down.
ATCTTTGTGCCGGTTTTTAAAGGTGTATTGGTGGCTTTAGGTGACCAGAGTGTGAAAAAAATACTTGGAGTTACAAAAAAAGCCCGAAGTAAATTCGGGCTTTGCATAAATCAGAATGATTAAACGAGATTAATTTTCTTCGTAGGCCTCTAGAGGCAAACAGGAACAAACCAAGTTCTTATCTCCGTGGGCATTGTTCACGCGGTTAACGCTGGCCCAGAATTTATGTTCTTTAACCCATGGACGCGGAAAACAGGCCTCTTCACGTGTGTAAGATCTTTTCCAATCAGTGACCAAGTCATTAACTGTATGTGGAGCATTCACTAGTGGGTTGTCTTCTTTTGACCATTTGCCCTGTTCTATTTTATCAATCTCTTCTTTGATTGAAATCATGGCATCGCAAAAACGATCAAGTTCAGCTTTTGATTCTGACTCAGTTGGTTCAACCATAAGAGTTCCCACAACAGGCCAACTCATTGTCGGTGCGTGATAGCCATAATCGATGAGTCGTTTAGCAATATCATCAACTGTAACGCCAAGAGCTTTAAAAGGTCTCACGTCTAAAATACATTCGTGAGCAACTCGGCCATTGGCCCCTTTGTAGAGAACATCATAATGGCCTTCTAATTTCTTAGCCATATAATTGGCGTTGAGAATTGCAACCTCAGAGGCGTGCTTCAGGCCTTCAGGGCCCATTAGAGTTACGTAGGTCCAAGAAATAGGCAATATAGATGCACTTCCAAAAGGTGCTGCAGTAGTCGCTCCTAGGCCGGATTCTGGGCCCGCTTCTTTGAGCATAGAATGATTTGGTAAGTATTTCTTTAAATGTTGAGAAACACCAATTGGTCCAACTCCAGGACCACCGCCGCCGTGAGGAATACAGAACGTTTTATGTAAGTTAAAATGCATAACATCTGGACCAAACTCTCCAGGCTTACAAAGACCGATCATAGCGTTTGTATTAGCGCCATCCATATAAACTTGACCGCCGGCATCTTTAACCATTTTGCAAATATCTTTGACCGCTTCTTCGAAAACACCATGGGTAGATGGATAGGTAATCATCAAAGACGACAAATTCTCTTTGTGTTGATCCACTTTGATCTTGAGATCTTCGACATCAATATTCCCTTGATCATCGCAAGCTACAACTACAACCTTCATACCAGCCATAACTGCACTTGCCGGGTTTGTACCGTGCGCAGAACTAGGAATAAGACAGATATTTCTATGATCATCCCCGTTGGCCTGATGAAATTTTCTGATTGCGAGTAAGCCTGCGTACTCACCTTGAGAGCCTGCATTGGGCTGCAAGGAAACGGCAGCAAAGCCCGACATCTCGGCTAACATATGTTCCAGTTCATGAATGAGTTTGAGATAGCCTTGTGTTTGCTCAACGGGTGCAAAGGGGTGAATTCTTCCGAACTCTTCCCATGTCACAGGAATCATTTCAGTTGTTGCATTTAATTTCATCGTACAAGAACCCAAAGGAATCATTGAGTGTGTGAGAGACAGATCTTTCTGCTGGAGTCTGTACATATATCGCAGAATCTCAGTTTCCGAATGATGGGAGTTAAATACATCTTGAGACATAAACTCATCAGTTCTCAAAAGACTCTTAGGAATCGAAAGAGATGCTGAAGAAAAATGACTTTCTTCGAGTGAAACCGATTTGTCCCCAGAAAAAATTTGAAGGGTCGAGCTGATATCGTCAAGGGACGTAGTTTCATCGCAAGAAAGGTAAACTGAGTTACCTTCGTAGAAAAAGTTAAAGTTCATTTTTTGAGCGCGCTTTTTGATCTCCGAAAGGTTCTCAACATCATCGATTTTGATGGTATCGAAAAATTGTGTTGTGGAAACCTTGAAACCCTTGTCTGTAAGTTGGCTCGCAAGTAATGATGTGAGAGTTGAAATTCGGGTTGAAATTTCTTTAAGTTTCTTAGGTCCATGAAAGACCGCGTACATGCTCGACATAACAGCGAGTAAGACTTGTGCTGTGCAAATATTACTGGTCGCCTTTTCTCTTCGGATGTGTTGCTCACGGGTTTGAAGTGCTAAACGCAAAGCTGGTTTTTCGTGGGTATCGATGGACACACCTACGATTCGACCTGGGACGTTTCTTTTAAACTTTTCACTTGTGGCCAGGAATGCAGCGTGAGGACCACCGTAGCCCATCGGAACACCAAATCTTTGGGTGCTACCAACGACAATGTCAGCTCCCATTTCGCCTGGAGGCTTTAACAAGCACAAGGCTGCTAAATCTGTTGCGACAATCGATAAAGCGCCAGCTTCTCTAATTTTTGAAATGACCGGAGTAAGATCTTCCACCTGACCATCTTTGCCTGGGTACTGGGAGATCACTGCAAAGCAGTCGTCAAAAGTAGTTTTATTATCAATTTCTAGAACTTCGACTTCCAATCCTAAGGGTTCAGCGCGAGTTGCAATGACATCTATGGATTGCTGGAAACAGTTTTTATCAACGAGTATTTTTGTTTTAGGATTCTTTCTTTGAAGATTGAAAGCCATAGTCATGGCCTCTGCCGCGGCAGTCCCCTCATCAAGGAGAGAGGCATTGGAGATTGCCATTCCTGTTAATTCCATAACCATTGTCTGAAAGTTTAAAAGTGCTTCAAGGCGTCCTTGAGAAATCTCTGCCTGGTAAGGAGTGTAAGCTGTATACCACGCTGGATTTTCTAATACGTTTCTGAGGACAACAGTTGGAGTGATTGTGTCGTAGTAGCCTTGGCCAATCATGGACTTAGCAACTATATTTTCGGAGGCCAACTCTTTAAGGCGATCGATCGCTTGGGCTTCAGTCAAAGCTGCGCGAAGATCCATAGGGCCCTCTGAGCGGATAGCTTTGGGAACCGTTTCTGAAATTAATTGCGAAAGAGAGTCCGTATTTAATGCCTTCAACATTTCAGCCTGTTCTGAATGATCAGGTCCGATATGCTTGAAAACGAAGTCTCCTAAGTGGCGCTCTGGAAGGGGATTCTGCGGGGTTTTGGCCATAATTATACCTCCAAATGTATGGCTTCTTATTATCACATCTGGAAGTCTATCTCTACTAAATTAGGCTAGATTTTAGGATTTTTTGTTGTCGGGATTCTCCATAACAAATGAGGGATTAGTAGCGTCAATGACTGAAACACCCGTGTCAAATTCGATAAGGGAATCGAGCTTGGCGTGGGTCTCAGAATCGTTGTGGTACAGCTTTCTAACCATATCATTTGTTTGGCGCAAGCGATCGACTAATCCCTCGATCATGGAAACGGCCCAAGTCGGGAGCTCGTCCAGAAGTTCTTTATAGGATTGCTCAGAAACCATAATAGCCCGAACGGGGGTTAGCGCTTGTACAGAGGCTGAACGAGCTTGACGGTCAATATGGGCAAATTCGCCGATGGAATTTCCAGCATTGGCTTTGGCTAAATAGATCTTATTGCCTTCTTCATCACTCTTAAAGATTTCGACTTCACCGTCCTGAATGATAAAGAAATGAAATGATTCTTCACCTTCTTGGAAAAGGTAATCACCTTTTTGAAACTCAACCATTTTTAAGCGATTTGCTGACATAAGTAATCCTTACTTCTTTTTAGTCCGACTTCTCGAGGTGGTTTTCTTTCGAGTCGTCTTCTTAGCGACCTTCTTTTTGGCCTTTTTCTTAGTCGTTAGCTTTTTAACTTTCTTTTTAGCAGTGGTCTTGGCTTTTGAAATTGCTTTCTTCGTTGTCTTGGTCTTCTTTTTTATGACCTTGTTGACCTTCTTCTTTTGGCTCGTTGCTTTTTTCCTAATATTTTTGATCGATTTTAAAGCGTCTGTTTGGGTAGACCTGAGAGCTTTAACAACGCTACTGATCTCTTTATCAATTTGATTTTGTTTCTTCTGCATTTGTTTGAGAATTTCATTCAGTCGTTTTTCTATATCTCGCATTTGTTTGCGTGCTGAAACCTCAACAGAACGAATCTGTTGCTTAGCCGCGGTTTGAAGTTGTTTTTCAAACTTACCAAACTCAGTAGTTAGTTTTTGAACTTCTTTTTTTACATGGTCAAAATTCTTTAGCTTAGAGAATTCCGATTTGATTCTATCCATATTTAGAGAGTTGGCCACCATTGCTCCTTTCTAATTATTTCACACTAGATTTATTTAAGACTCAACCTTAAGCTGTATATTCTTGATTTTGAGAAAGTATCCAACGTCTAACTGTAAACTGACCTTCAAATCGTTTCAGTCCATCCCCACGCATCTTGGCGGAATACTCAGTAAAATAGCGTTCCAGGTCTTCGCGGGAGTTGAGAGTGTAGTCAACAACCCATTCTCGGTATCCAGCCTGCTCTTCTGAGTCTAATCCTTCACACTGAGTCATGGTCGCACCCCTAAAGCCAGGCAGGTTTAGCATTTCTGATATATGAGACTTGAGCCAGTTCTCGTAGTCTCCTGCTAGGGCTTCTTTTACGCTGAGGTGCACTCTATAAATGACACATTGATCTTTCATGGCTATAAGCTACACCATTGGGCCATCAAAGTAAGCCTAAGTTTGTGACAGATTGTTTGGTTTTTGACGGAGATTCGGAGTGAATCGGGACACCTTTCTAGATTCTGAGTGGAAAAAATATCCAGCGGCGCCAGACGGTGCCTTGAGTGTTGCGGATTTTTTAAGTTCTGATCTGCTTGATATTTGGGTGGCCGGACGCCTGGGGCAAGATGTCCAATGGCTTGAGTGGCAAGGTCAAAAACTTGATCTAACTGCAGGTCTGCAGTCAGAGGATATTGAATTGCAGGGAATGCAGTCAATCGATGGGAGCTTTCTCGAGTGTGGTGATTTGGTTGCAGTTCGAATTATAAAAGATGAGATTCAATCGAGTGGTTTTTCATATTCTCAGTTTGTTCTCTTGGCACCCGTTAGGGGTCCAAGAATAGAGCAGAAGGCCTCTGCTGAAACCCTTAAAAAATGGTCCGAGTTTTTATCGAGCGTAAGACGTTTTTTTAATCAACGTCAATTTTTAGAAATTCAGACTCCTCTTATTGTGGATTCTCCTGGTACTGAACCGTCTTTAGATCATGTTTCGGTCCAAGTCCCCAATAAATC
>CAZFYV010000238.1:3383-6253 GCA_964523195.1 uncultured Pseudobdellovibrionaceae bacterium | reverse complement strand
GATGTACTTATATCGCAAAGAACAAACCTGCGGAGCTCGTCATCGAAGTCTCTAAATTCAAAATTTCAAAATGAAAAAACTAAAATTAAGCAAAAGCGGAACTGGGAGGGCAAAAAAAGAGTCACAGATAAAACTGTGACTCTTTGGAGTGATAGAATTTTTATTTACTATCTGCTAGCGATTGGAGAAACTTTGCGCTCACCGTTTCCAATGTACTCAGAAAGAGGGCGAATAATTCTGTTGTTCTCAGCTTGCTCGATAATATGAGCTGCCCAACCCGTAATACGACTCATGACAAAAATTGGAGTAAAGAAATCAATTTCAAAACCCATCATGTAATAAGCAGGCCCTGCAGGGAAATCTAAATTCGGATGGATATTCTTTTCAGCAACCATGGTTTCTGCCAATCCATCATACATTTTCATCCACTTTTGCTCATTGGTTGAATCAGCCATAAGTTGTGCGTATTTCTTCATTGTTGGAACTCGCGAGTCACCTTTTTTATAAACTCTGTGACCAAATCCCATGACCTTACGCTTTTCTTTAAGAGCTTGGAGCATCCACTCTTTCGCCTTATCTGGATCACCAACTTCTAACATCATATGCATAACCTGTTCATTCGCTCCTCCGTGAAGAGGCCCCTTAAGAGCGCCAATTCCACCAGTTACTGCCGAATAAAGGTCTGAAGTTGTAGACGTAATTACTCGAGTCGTGAACGTTGAAGCATTAAAACTGTGCTCAGCATAGAGAATCAAAGAAACATCAAAAGCTTTGATCGTGTCTTTGTTTGGTACTTCACCAAAACACATGTGAAAGAAATTCTCGGCAATTGAGAGTTCAGCTTTAGGTGCGATATACTCTTTGCCAATCTTGTGACGATAGAAAGCAGCAATTGCAGTTGGAATCTTAGCCAAAAGATTCATCGCGCGCTCACGCTTTCTCTCTGAACCTTCATAATCCCAATGCTCAGTATCCTCACACCCAATAAAACTAACAGCAGTACGAATGGCATCCATCGGATGTGTAGTTTTAGGAAGCTTCTGAATTACAGCTTGTAACTCGGGTGTAATTCCTCGAAGTGCTTTTTCTCTTTTATTAAATTCATCAAGTTGTGCTTGATTTGGAAGATCATCATTCCAAAGAAGATAGGCAACTTCTTCAAACGTACAGTGTTCCGCCAAATCCTGAACCGGATACCCTTTGTAAACGAGAGAATTAATCTCTGGCATTACCTTAGAAACTGAAGTGGTATCAATTACAGCTCCCTCTAGACCTTTATTAACATTCATTTTAGACATAAATCCTCCGAACTAGTTGTGTCCTTCTTGGGAAAAGTTAAAAATATCTTTATCAAATTCATTGTATTCATCGTAACGAACTATTTCGTAGAGACGCTTGCGAGTCTGCATATCCCCGAGAATAGGCTCCTGGGTTCCATTTTCTTTGATCGAGCGAAATCCGTCTTCTACTGCTTTCATTGCAAGTCTCCATCCTGTCACAGGATAGATAACCAAATTGAAACCTAAGTTTTCCAAAGTGGTTTTATCAAGTAACTTAGACTTTCCAAATTCAGTCATGTTCGCAAGAAGAGGAACATCCACTTCCTTTCGAAACTTTTCAAATTCAGATTCGTTTTGAAGAGCCTCTGGAAAAATCATCTCAGCACCAGCGTCAACATAGGCCTTGGCTCGATCTATAGCCGCATCTAAGCCTTCAGAAGCTCTCGAATCGGTTCGTGCGATCAGTAAAAACTTATCATCAAACTTCGCGTCGCTCGCAGCTCTTACTTTGCGACACATTTCGTCTCGACTCACAATCGTCTTGTTATCGAGATGGCCACATCGTTTTGGATTCAGTTGATCCTCAAGATGAGCACCCGAAAGACCCATCTCCTGCATTTCGATCATTGTTCGAGCCACACTCATTGGCTCTCCAAAACCTGTGTCGATATCAATGATCGACGGAAGATTGGTCACACGAGATATTGCCCGTCCGCGCTGACTCACTTCAGTTAATGTGGTGAGCCCAATATCCGGAAGAGCTAAATCTGTAGATAAAACTCCTCCCGAAATATAAACACCATCAAACCCTAAATCTTCCACGAGTTGCGCAACCAATGGCGAGAAGGCTCCAGGAAATTGCAATAGTTTTCCAGTCGCCAACTGTTCACGAAGCTTCAATCGCTTTTGACCAGGTGCTGTGGTTTCAAAAATCATAAAAGACTCCTAGAAAATTCCTCGTTGATCGCGCTCACTCATCGTCAAGTTAGCTTGATCGATTTGTACGTTGAGCATTCTGACTTCTTCAGCTGTTAATGTTGGAAGTTTTTGAACGAGATCCAAGAAGCGATTACGCTCATCACTTGTAATAATTCCAGTTGTAAGAGTATCGAATTTTTGAATGTAGTTTTCACGAACAAAAGGACGAGCTCCTGCAGGGTGAGCATTAGCAACTCCGAGTTCATCTTCAATTACATCACCATTTTCCATGGTAATCACAACTCGGGCACCAAAAGCTTTCTTGTCTGGATTTGGATCGTGATATCTTTCAGTCCACTTTGGATCTTCAACCGTAGAGATTTTATGCCAAAGTTTAACCGTCTCAGGGCGATTTGCTCTTTCAGGCGAGTAACTATCGACGTGATGCCATTTACCATCTTCAAGTGCCACTGCAAAAATATACATGATTGAGTGATCAAGAGTTTCGCGACTTGCTTTTGGATCCATCTTTTGTGGATCGCCAGCTCCAGTACCAATAACATAGTGAGTGTGATGAGACGTATGAAGAACGATGCTCTTAATTGCGTTGAAGTCTGAAACCTTCTCACGCATGCGAGCTGCCAAATCAATCAAGGCTTGAGATTGATACTC
>CAZFYV010000238.1:0-3346 GCA_964523195.1 uncultured Pseudobdellovibrionaceae bacterium | reverse complement strand
CTAATATTGCACGCTTCTCTTCTCCCTTTGTTGGAAGAGGAACTTCATAACTCGCATTCTTTCCACCAAGCATATAAGCAATCACAGAATCTTCACCTTCGTAGATTGGACTTGGAGCACCTTCACCGCGCATACAACGGTCTACCGCTTCAACTGAGAGTTTTGAAGAATGGGCTGGAGCGTATGCTTTCCAAGATGAAATTTCACCTTTACGAGACTGGCGTGTTGAAAAAGATACGTGAAGAGCTTGTTGAATCGATTGATAAACTGTCTCCGTGTCTAAGCCTAACAAGGTTCCAATACCTGCTGCACTCGAAGGACAAAGATGGGCAATATGATCTTTTTTGTGTTCGTGAAGGCAAATACCTTTTACTAAATTAACGTGAAGTTCATATCCAGTTACAATTCCACGAAGTAAATCAGCGCCACCAATTCCCTTGGTCTGGGCAACTGCTAAAATTGGCGGAATATTGTCTCCAGGGTGGGAGTAATCTGCTGCTAAATAAGTATCGTGATAGTCGAGTTCACGAACGGCAGTTCCGTTAGCCCACGAAGCCCACTCAGGAGAGAAGGTTTGACTGTTTGGCATTCCAAACACTGTTGCACCCTGATTGCGCGGATGACATAAAGCCATGGCTCTAGCATTTGCTACAGGTCTTCTATTCGCAGACGCAATAGCAACAGAAGCATTATCTATGATTCGGTTAATAACCATATCAGTAACGTCATCTGAAATAGCAACATTATCTGTGGCAACTTCTGCCATTTTCCATGCGAGTTGATCTTCTTTAGCCAAGGGCTCTTTAGAGGGATACACGCGAACCTTGTGTGTTTTCACTGGGCGACTCCTTAAATTTACATATTATAGATAGACGCCACACGCTATATCCTGGACCCTGTAAGGTCAATCTCTTACGCTCTCGAACGTCTGTTAAAAGGGCCGTTCACAGGTTTTGTTTGTGTAAATTTTGAAGTCTTTTCCAAAACCCAATAGGCGGGGGTTTAACTCGACAATGATGCGTTCTGCCAATTGCCCTTTCTTTGATCATCGATCCCAGTTTTAGGGCCTGGACCAACGGACATTCAGCCGTCTAGAAATAAAGACTTGTCTGACAATTTTACTGAAAGCTGTTCAGAGTTTTTTTAAACTAAAAATGATGAGTGAGCGCCCTAAAAAAAAGCAGCCCACGGATTATCCCCAGCTGGCTTTTAGAATAAAAAAGGAAGATAAAGAAGGCATTATGTCCTTCATTGACGACCTTCAAAGAATGGCGAACTCTGGCCTAGGTCCAGACGATAAACGAGTTAAAAAAAATGAACTCATGGTGGACGCGATTTGGCTAGGGCTACTTCAACTCAAAAAGAAATATCGTCATCTTAAAAAAGCCAAAATAGCGGCATCCACGAATGAAACAGATCAACTGGACGATTCTGCTAAAACTGAAGCCTCATAGGTAAATAATTGTTTTTTTCAATGAATTTTGCGCAACTTTTTTACGACGAATGTCGATAATACCTTATGGCGAGATCTCGAAAACCAAAACAAAAAGGTGGATTCATTTGGATGATACTATCCACCCTATTCGCCCTAACCTTTGGGATCTTATCCTACGAAATCTATATGCACTTCGTGCCAAGTAAGAAAACCTCTCAAAAACCATTACATCAACCAGTCAATAACCAGCCAGTGAATAAGTTCCAAATTCATAATGATGGTACAGAGGTACAACAAGTTCAAGCGCCCCCTAAAGTGACTCCAATTACTGAGTACGACGTGCCAGAGTTTGGCCCCCCTACCAAGGAAGAATTTTTCCCTAAGCTCACAGGACAAAATTCTATGGAGAGAATCTACCTTACTCCAATAGACTTTGGATACTTCAGAGGGCGTTATATCGTTCTACCAATAAATCGAAGTCTAACTCTCACTTGGCAACTTGATCGTGATGAGCCCGATTTCAAAAGGTATCAGTTACTCTTTTCCAGATTTCCTGACTTTAGAAAAAACTTTGGAAACGACCTCTTTGAAGACATCAATACGATCAAACTCCGTCGCTTTCCCTTGGGATATATGTATTGGAAAGTTAGAGCTCAAGATTCTAAAACAGGACAGTGGACGCCATTTTCAGACCCAGTAAAATTAGAAATATACACTGAAGTGCCCGGACAAAACCCTATAGAAACCAAAATTACAGAAAACAAATACCAATCTAAACGTGCACATATTGCTTGGGCAGCCCTCCCAAAGGTCACTTCCTACGAGATCAACTATGGATTTACTAGAAATTTCCTCGATAAAAAAGTTATCACTCGACAAACGAGATACGATCTAGTTCTAGGCGACAATAAAAAAGTTTACTGGAAAATTCGCTCACTCAATGAAGTGGGTCAACCCATGAGTGACTTCTCGAAAGTCCACAGTGCCACTGAAGAAAACATTCAGCAGTACCTCGCTCTTCCCGGTAAATCCAGCACCAGAGATGTGGCAGCGATTCCTATCAATCAAAGAAATAGACATATGAGTCCAACTGAGCCTCTACAACCGAGAACCTCTAGTATTATCTTTAGTCGTAGTAAGAAAAATAAGAAGCCTCTAAAATTTACTTGGGCTCCAGTTAGAGGTGCTGAAGGATATGAAGTGCAAATCGCTTCTACTCCAGAGTTTCATTTCACCCTTTACAGCGACAAGACTCGAAAAACTCGTCATATCCACCGCGAAAGACTAAAGCTTGGCCAGTATTTCTGGCGCGTTCGCTATCGCAAAAACAACACCTGGTCTCCATGGTCAAAAGTATCTGACTTCACCGTCGAACAAAAAACCCCTTATTAGTTCACATTTCAATTACTCATATTGCTTTTTGTTTTCGAAATATAGACTTCGATGAGGAGCTCCGCAGGTTTGTTCTTTGCGAAATAAGTACATCCTCTCCTCAGACATTCCTCGCTCGCTTCGCTCCCTCCGTAACTCGTCGATGATATACTTATTTCGCAAAGAGCAAACTGAGGACTGATTGACGAAGCGAAGCCTATATTTCGAAAACAAAAAGTAATCTGAGTGAAATAGTGAATTTTTGGGGTTTGGATGGTCGGTGGAGTTAGACCATTTTGAGACATTGAGATCAGTGTCTTTTTGAGATGAGAGAAAGTGGTGATCAACTACTAGGCATGCGTCAACTTTGTGCTGTCTTTAAAGCCACAAGAGGCTTCCCCTCTAGGCATATGCTTTGCTCTATATAACTGTGGGTCTTGAAATCGGGGGATTTCAAACTGAACAACCAAATAATTCTTCGATGGGACCAAAAATTAATTAGGTACTTATCGCACAATCATGTGTGTTAAATACGCCAAA
>CAZFYV010000237.1:0-6272 GCA_964523195.1 uncultured Pseudobdellovibrionaceae bacterium | reverse complement strand
CTAACGGAGAAGTAAAACTCAAAATGGATGAAGGAAATCATCTTGTAGCGATGGTTAAGCCCACAGAAGTCAATGTGGATAAATTTAAAGTCGATATTAAAAGCTTTTTTTCTAGTAAGAAAAAGTAATTTATGAGTTCCAACACAGATACAATGATCACACACCTCAACGAAGCTGATTTCGTTGAGGTGGACAACAATCTCTTCTCTGTTTTTCTACCCTACGCTGTTGAAGATAATTTTACCGGTGAAAAGCTTTACCCCAATCATAGTTGTTTTCTTAAATCTGAAATGAATGAAGCTCTTAAAAAAGCCAATGAAATCTTCTTGAGTTCTGGCTTTCGAATACATATATGGGACGCCTATCGCCCTTTTCATGTGCAAGAAAAGCTCTGGTCCCATACACCAGACGACAAATATATTGCACGTCCTGTGAGAGAAAATGGGGTTATCGTATCAGGATCTCCTCACAATCGAGGCCAAGCCATCGATTTGACTCTTGTCACGCTAGACGGTGAATACACAAATATGCCCTCAGAATTCGATGACCTCTCAGAGAAAGCTTGGAGAACCCCTGAAAGCTGGACTGATGAAACAAAGTCTTTGATGAAGCTAAAAGAAGACACTCTTACAAAATTTGGATTCATTCCGAACCCCAATGAATGGTGGCATTATAATTTTAAGGGTAAAAAATTATATAATGCTTTGTATGATCTACCACTTCCCGATATAGACCATAGCACTCGTGACAACTAATGAGAGAGTTTAAAAAAGACTTGGTACCAAAGCCGAGAGATTCCAGAACGTTTTACTATCCTAGCATGCCTCTTTTTATTGAAATCGGTTGTGGAGTTGGGCTTAGCCCTATTCAATTTTCACAAGCTAATCCCAACAAGTATCTAGTTGCAATTGAGCGAACTCAGGAAAAGTTCGAAAAATTTGAGCGTAGGTACGATACTCATGGAAAACCAGAAAACCTCTATCCAGTATTTGGCGACGCTGTTCCTTGGATTACTCATAATATTCTAGAAAATAGTGTTTCTGGATATCTGATTCTCTACCCAAACCCCTACCCGAAAGCAAAACACAAAAACAAGAACTTCTTCAACATGCCTTTTTTCTCATACCTGGTTAACACTCTCTTAAGCGGAGGTTCCATCGTACTAGCTACTAACTCAAAAGACTATATTGAAAGTAGCCTGGATTCATTGAAAGCCTATGAGGAACTCGCAGTGATTAGTTATAAGCAAATTCCATTTTGTTTTAATGGACGAACACACTTCGAAAGAAAGTATCTTACGAGAAAAGAGCCATGCTGGAATATTGTGATAGAAAAGAAGAACTAATTATATCTCGCACTGATACTGAACACTAACACGAGTGTTTTCAGGCAATGCTCGGTCAAACCTAATAACTAGGTTATCGAAATCATAACTGATCTGAAGAGGTGGAATAGGTTCTGGAATAAATGTGATATCCACCTGATCATCTTTAGGTCGACAATCAAGTTTAATTGAACTGACACTATCTACGATACTCGTTCCAATTTGCCCCATCTGTTGGCCATAATCAGAAGCACAAATATTTCCGATAACACCATTCGTAGTTTGAGCGAACTCTCTATATAAGTAGCCAAAGTAACCTTTAACTCCACCATTTTGAGCATCCTGAGTAGACTTACAAGAATTATCACCTGGTCTAACAATAATTGAGTGAACACCAAGTGTCTTTGATGGGAACTTTCTTTCAAAGCGATCAATAAAAGTTTCTGGCTGATCATAATCAGTAAGAGCGTATCCAGTAATATCTCCAACGACATCACCATTATCAATTCTTGTTCGACTTCGCTCATCTTCATCTGACAAGATTACGATTGCAAGGTGCGCGTCTGTTCTAAAGAAGTTCGATTCGTTGCGATCAAGAGCTAAATTTGCAGCATAAATAGATCTCTCATCAGGCGATGGACACTGTGAAGGCTGGAAGTTTGAGTTTTCGCAGGTTACAGTCTCATTACGCATTACTGTATTTCTAAATTTTTGTTCTTTATTAGATGAACCTGGTCTTAAGATTTTCTCTCCTGAAGAAAACTCCAAAAATCGACCATCTTGAAAAGCACCATTGCCATTAGCTGCTTTAGGGCCGTTACCAGGAGAAGCACTCACATCGCCAGTGATCACAGCGATCTGATAATCTAAGTTCTTAATTCGATCTAAAAAATTAGGAAAGCGATTCGCCATCGCAGCTTGCTCTGTAGACATGGATCCAGAGTTGTCTGTAATAAATAGGATATCAACTTTACCAGCGCCGATAACTACGTCTTGACTAAATACCTGAAAACAATCATCTCCGATACATTGGGAACAGTCTATACCTCTACGCTCACACTCCGGGAGTTTAGAGAACTTGACATCAGCACAAGCCACTAAAAGTCCACACATAAAAAGTGCGAATAGAAATCTAGTACTTTTAATCATCTTCACGATCTTAGACATACTTCCTGATAATCCAAGATATGTGCCATTTTGATACAGATTGTAAATCACTGTAATTACTCAGCTTCTAGAGAACTCCTAGAAAATTCCAGCGTACAAAACTTGGACAGAAGAGCGACCAGCGCACTCCTCAGCCTAACTTGGAGTCCATATGTGCCCCTTCAGGCTCAGGCAATTGAATGCTTACTTGATATCATCGGAAAATTATCATCAAATAGATCTATGAGAGTATTTATCGGTACAATTTTAATTCTGTTAGCTCTAGCCGTCGCTGCTGCTGCATATTTCGATGCTGGATTTTGGTTAAAAAGCCCACAAGAGCGGCTTACTATTATTTGGGAAAGAGATATTAACAATCTCAAGACCGCCAAAAAGCTACCTAAAGTCTTCAATAATATTTCCAAGATTCAAGTCAACAGTCCCGATGCAAGAGTCGCGGAATGGGTGGATGACATAAAGATTCCTATAAAGCCGACTGATAAAGGGCGTTACCTCATGCAAATCATGATAGTTCAATGGATCGAGGGCAACAAATATGGTGTTGTCGTTCAGTATGATGTTTTCGATATTCCCACCGAAAACAAAGTTTTTGAACTGGGCCGAACATTTCATGTGGGCTACATTTGGTAGTCTAAAGATACCTGTTAAAAGTTTATGCTCGACTGCGCATCTATAGTTTTTAATCACCATAATTTATACGCTCTAAAGCCATCCTCAGCGTTCTGAAGAGAAAACGTATACTATTTTGACAGAGTTCATCTCAATCTGAGAATTCAGTAAATTAATTAGCCAAAAAACCTCACATTGTCTGTTATTGTCGCGCATTTAAAGGATACTGATAGTAGGGATGCAGTGGAGGAAATGAAAAATGGAACAATCTATTACGAGAACAGAGCGTGTGGTCGCCAAGAACCTAGTTTACGGGTTTATCGCTTGCACTCTGGCTATAGGCACCCTTTTTTACTTCAATAAAGCGGAACTTCAGCGTGGTTGGGATCAAAAAGTCGCACCAAAGATTCAACAACAGACTACTGGGGCTGAAAGGTCAATTGCCTCTCAAAATACGCCAGAAACGACTCTAAACAACTAAATCAAAGCCAATCTTCAGTTTCTGAGATTGTTATTTTATGGAGACACTTGTTGTCTCCATTAACTTTTATGGTCACATATAAATGTGCTGGTCGTGGAAAATTAGAGGTATAGTTAGTGCCCCTTAAGAAATTATTTGAAACCCTGTACATTTTTAAATCAGGATTAGATAACTTTTCACTCTTATCAAAAACCTTCACGGAACCATCTTTAGTTTGCTCAAAAATTCTTACCCTCATATCAATTTCGTCGTATTCTGTTTTCGTCTGAACTCCTATGTATTCAAATGGAGAACCGTCCAATGACCAATTCGAGGTTAGTGGATCAAAATACCAATTCCCATACGGCGACCGTTCACCTTCAGATAAAGCTGAAGCTTTAAAAAGCTTGTAATCCGTCTCTACACAGGATGGGAAGTCTTTAACTTTTGCTTTAGCACTGAATCCACAAAAGATCACAAAGCTCGCAACTAAAAATCTATTTAGCCATAACATTTGTACCACAGTAATTTGATCCTTCCTCTTTTTCTCTGGGTGAGTAATTGTAGACAATGCTTCCGCCTTTAATAGGCCTAGGTGCAACCGTGTAATCGCCCGATCGTCTCTCATCATCACTAAGATTCTCAAAACCTGTAGCTCCAAAAATCTCTTTCATATAATTAAAATTGTTACCACCAACAGTCACACATCCATGGGCTCTTCCCATAAAAGAACCAAGTCTTCGATTTCTCGAGGCATCAGTAATTCGATCATCCGAGGAAATATAATCGCCACTTCTGTTTCTACCTCTATGGATTATCACCCCACGATCATAGGAATTGTCATTAATACCTCGCTCGACACCATGGAGTTTAATTCCGTGGTGCCAGGCCTTCCTCGGGTTTGCTTTAGACAAATGCAGTTGTCCTGTAATATGAAAGCCTGAAGGCATTCGATTTGATCTATGCTCATTCCCAAAATGTCTAGTTATGCGGTGACCATCGAGAACCTGTACACATTTTCCTCGTGCATCTCTGCGAGCACATCCCATACTTCCACCAGTTGCCATAACCTCTACTTCGCCCGTGCAAAAATCAATAACGTAAAGTCTTCGATAATTACTTGTTGAAGTTTGTTGATTGATAACATGCTTACACTCATTATTAAACTTAACACCACCGCCATAGCCCCCGGCATTTTCCGAAATACTAAAAACCGTATCTTTATGACGTTTCCTAAAACAATTAAGTTGCATAAAAGCCGTTTCATCACCATTTAGTGCCTTAAAGTTTTGGAGAGCGAGCTCTTCTTTATCGGCCAACTCCTCATTTTCGGGCTCCATATGAACTTCTCCTGCTATAGGAACAGGATCTGAGCCCGTTTCTTCTGCGCGAACACCCGTTCGCTCGGCAGGTCTCGCTACTGGAGTGGGCACATAGGTTACACCAGGAATTGTTCTCGTTTCCCTGGTTTCAGGCTCACGAGACTCGGCATCGGATGTTACAGGGCCAGTGACAGTTGTTCGTTCCGGCTCAGGTGTCGGAGTTGCTTCAACTGTAACTTCTGGACGAGCCCGGGGCCTAACATCTAAACGGTCAGACTTTCCTTCAGAGTTTACAACCTGACCTTGAGGGGAAAGGTCTACAGGTGCAATTTCTGGATCTACTAAGTCAGGAACCGAAGCAATCTCTCGCTCCCGTGGTCTATTTTGGTAAGATGTCACCTTAGCTTGAATAACTTGGCAAGCGTCGTATCTATTGTTCTGAGTACAAAAATTGCCTGCAGCTGGTACTAGCTTTTCGTATTCGTGCTGAAAGGAACTATCTGATCGGAGTCTTTCTTGAAGCCTAGTCTCATAACCGATTCCCTGGGAGGCCTCTTGGCACTTCTCTGTTAATCCATTAAATGATGTTATCGTAATGCATATCCCTTTACCTGATGGTCCACCACCGAATAATAAAGGATTACATCTGAATTGATTTCGAGGGCCACAATAATGGTTACGATCGTAGGTAGTAAATCGTGACCTCAAGTCAGGGTCACTTCTGTGAAGCCAGGGGCGTTCACATCTATTTCCTCTAATTCTCGAAGGCCACCCCCCAAAGAAACATATTCTGCGATTTCGATGATGGGCTTGAGCGGATTGAGAAAAAGATAGTGATTTTGTAATTGCCGAAAATTCGATTAAGGACTCCAGGGAGTCGATAAAATTACGGGACTGTGTTGGGGTCCCAAAATACTTAGTTTTTGAAGTTGTCCTATCAGTCTTTTTGTAAATTTCGATCAAAGCATTATGAACTTTTTGAAACTCTTTTGGTGAACACTCAACAATACACTTTGCATACATCTTGATTATAGTTCTCTTAGAAAGAAGTTTTAGCGAATTCCTAAAGCTCCTTTTAGACCTTGAAACTTTGCGCCGCTTTTTCTGAATGCCTCTATCTTTCTTTATTTTCGACCTAGAAACACTAGAAATTGATCGCTTAGCGTACCTGCGTGAAACACGATTTCGCATTCTTTTTCGATCAGATAATCTCTTCTTACTTATTTTTTTAGAATTAACAAGACTACGACTCAGCTTCATTGATTCTCTAGAATCTGAAGTCGTCAAAAATTTTGCATAAACTGGCGACGCGAGGACTGCACATCCAAGTACAGCACCCATCGCCAAACAATAGGATCTAAAAAGCATTCCTTGCCTCTCTCGCTCTCTT
>CAZFYV010000236.1:0-6287 GCA_964523195.1 uncultured Pseudobdellovibrionaceae bacterium | reverse complement strand
CTTTCCGTGCTAACATCGCTGCACAGCTTAAGCACTTAGCTGACGAAGCTGAAGCAGGTGATCTTAGCGATGCTGAATGGGAAAAAATCATTAGTGAAGCAAATGTAACTCTTGATCTTAATCTTGGTCAGGTTGTTGCTGAAATCACTTTTGGTAAGCGTGACCGTTCTCCAAGACTTCAACAAGCTTTGTCTAAGCTTCAAAGAGCAACTGATAGTTCTCTTATGCCAGCTGACGACAGAGGAATCATTGGTGTTTGGGTTTCAGTTCCAACTGAAATGTTAGGCGAGCTTAACTTCTCAATCACTGAAACTGAAGGTGGAGATTTCGATTTCAACGACGATCAAGTTAGAATGACTGCTTCTTTCAAGAAAGCTCTTTCTGATTCTTTGACTGTTGTTGGTTCTGTTGGTTTCGAAAGCAACGACATTGGTGACGACGGAATGGCCGTTTCTGGTGGAGTTCAGTACGACGTAACTGACAAGTTATCTGCTTATGGTTCTTTGAGCTACTTCGACAACTACAACGGTGTATTTGGTGAAGAGTACGGTTGGGAAATCGGTTTAGATTACGATCTTAACGACAGAACAACTGTTGGTGGCTCTTATGAGGACTTCAACGACGAAGATAAGCTTTACGTTGGTGTGAACCGTACATTGAAAAATGGAATGGTTGCTTCAGGTGGAGTTTTCGTACGTAATGTAGGAAAATCTAATCAGTCTGAAGGTATCGAAGCTATGCTTAGAATACCTATCAGCAAGGGCAAAATTAGATAATTATAGTACCTTCTATAATTGCATTCCCTTAAGTGTTTGTTGTGTCCAGCCTAAGTTGATGTAGGTTGGACACTTTTTTATGTGATACGACTCAAAAGCTCAAAAATCTCTGAAATATTGGATTCGAAAAAGATAAAGCTTACCGCCACAAATAATTGAGTAATAACTATAGAGGTTAGCTTAAAGTACCATTTACCGGCCCACATTGAAGTACGCTTTCCTAGTTTGTCTTTAAAGATCAAAAAGATCGAAACTCCCACTGCATGATATATCCCAAGCAGAACAAAGGACCAACTGATTCCATGCCACAGTCCAACCGCCAAAAAAAGGATTAAGCTTGAGCTTAGAAGAGGAAACCATTTCGAAGTTGGTGATTTTCGTTTCAGAATAAGGTAAAGGGGAGAGAAGACTAATTCTCTAATCATATTTGTTAGGCTCATATGCCAGTTCATCCAGAAGTCTTGGATGTTTCTAGTTGTCATTGGGTTGTTAAAGTTTTCAACATTTCTAATCTTAGCGAGATGGCAAACAGATATAATGATATCACAAGCTCCACTAAAATTAACATATACATAGAGGTAAAAAAGCGAACCATATAGAACCAGTTCAACAATGGAATGAATAGACTCCGTTTGTGCGGGAAATAGCTGTGTTTTTGCCATTAGTGGAATAAATCCGAGAAACAGGAGCTTTATTAGGCCTGCAATGAGTCTTGTCAAAACATTGGTCCATTGCTCTTTGAGTTGGATGTTTGTGATGGGACTAACAAATTTAGAAAAGGGGGTGATCGGTCCCACGGGAAAGATAAGAGGAAAACACGCATATTCGATGTACTTGCCTGCAGAGGGGATTTTGAAAGACTTCACGCTGACTTCGTATCTCAAATAGAGGAGTCTAAAGCTAAGATATGATGCTCCAACAATAGCTAAGGTGGAGTCTATTTTGGCAATTGTTAGCAACAATAGTGGCGAGAAATAACCTATTCCGAAGTCTCTTTTTCCATTGGATACAAGTTGTGCAGTGTAGAAACTAAGAACCAATGAGAAGATAAAGATCACTAGTTTAATGTTGGTTAAGATTTCAAAGATGATTCCGAGAAACAAGTCATCACTCGGGTTGATGTAAAAATCTGTAAATAGAACGATACAAAATATTAAGTTTGTCAGTGGCAATATTGAATTTGAAACCCGTTCATTGACCTGTTTGATCAATATCAAAAATAGGCTATAGATGGCTAAATAAACTAGGAAAGACTGATCAACCACTAAAACCTCTGATAAATAAACTTGGGTTGAAAGTATATCGCTTCCATATTTACCATCATAAAAAAGATTATTAGTCCTATCCCTAAGAGTATAAATAGAGTGAGGATAGATGATTTGTAGTTTTTATTCATTTTCAATCTCACTTTTTAAAAGTTCTTTTATTTGTGGGATGATCCATTTCGTATGTAGGCGGGCATAGTCCTTACTAAAGTGGCTGGGGTCTTTATTGAGTTCTTGATATTCATTGGAGCTTAGTCCGTCCTCAAGGTCTTTTCGCGAAATACCGATGGTTTGGATGTCTGTAGCCTTCTGCAAAATAGCTGCAGGTAGATTGAGCTTGTCATGTAGATAGTCTTCTTTAGTAAACGGAAACATAAGATACACAAGTTTAATATCATTTTCGCTACAAAGTTCTGTCAGGAGGTTCAGCCATGCAAGCTGAGACTCTGAGTAAATAGAATCAACGGCATTTATTGTCTCTCTGTTGTTAAAGTAACTTCTGCTGAGATTAGAATCGATTTGGATTTTCTCAAAATTGATCTTTGCATTGCCAAAAAAGTACGAACCCTTATTTTGTTGCACTTGTTGCTGAGTGCGTTCGTCAATTCGAATGTCCCAGTTCGTTAAGTAGTGAAGAAGAGTAGACAGGATATCTAAGGTTTTAATGGCGTAAATTTTTGCGAAATTACCACTTCCAAGGGATGAGTCATGTAAAAGATCGAAGTGCTCGATTAGATTGATAAGGTTTCTACTGGATGGATGTAAAAGATCAACTTTTTCTGCAGGTGGGATATAGATAAAGTACTTTGGTTTTTTTCCAAGTTTTATCAGTGATTCGACTAATAGGTAGGGGATGGCCAGAGAGTTACCTGTTATTGAAAGATTCACAATTCGTATTGAGGAATTACTAGTTTTGTTAATCTCATCTTCGATATCTTTTGGATAGATAGATGAGATCCCTGATGAGTTACCGAAAAAAACGATATCTGGAGACTTGGTCTCTTGAAAGAGTTCGGAGTAGATATTTATCGAAGATGCATAATTAGAAAACTGTATAAATCGTGACTCGTCCTTTGCTGGTACGAGTAAATCAAAAAATAAAGGGCACAAAAGTATCAGGACCAATAAGGATACAAAGGAGTATGTTTGGAATTTGGTATTAAATCCACCAGGATTCATAGGAACAACCCATTTTTAATACATAGAATCATAAAATACCTTAGGTGGAACAATTAAAATGATATAAAATTGACTGGAGATGAGCAATGCAAGTTTAGTCCAACAACTCGTGTATGATATTGCCCAATTGAACCCGCGGCAAAAGCACTTTCTAGAAAAATCCATACAAGAGATTAGTTCACTGGAAATGAGTGAGCTAGAGGCTTATATTGGCGAGCAACTCGACAAAGGCCTCGGTCTCTCAGATCTTGCTGAAGCCTATAACCGAATAGTAGTAGACACCTTAGCGGAGCAGATCTATTTCAAGAAAGAAGGCCGATATAGGTTTTCTAAATTCGTTCAGGTAGCGGAAGGGGTTTATCACGATCCCAGGTATATGAAAGAATATATGATTGGATTAGCTTTAACTCAGTATTTGTGGAGTAATCACCGGATTTTATATCAATTTTTTTGTGAATCCATAAGAGAGTCGAAGGGACGAAGTTACCTAGAAATCGGAACAGGTCACGGACTTCATTTTGGATTTGCTGTTCAAAATGGTGATTTTGATTCCTATCTTGCAGTTGATCTTAGTGAAACCAGTATCCAACTCACGGAAAAACGTATTGAGAAAATAACCCATGAAAAAGATGTGGTAATAAAGTTGGCAGATTTTTTATCCTTTGATAGTCAAACTAAGTTTGATTTTATAGCTATGGGTGAAGTTTTGGAGCACGTTGAAGAGCCACAAATATTTATGGCGAAATTGAAAGAGCTTTTAGCTCCGAAGGGACGAGTCTTTATCTCAACCTGCTGCAATGCTCCTGCGATCGACCATATTTACCTTTTTAATAATGTAGATGAAGTCGTAGATCTTTGTCGGAACGCTGGATTTCAAATTTCCTCTGAATGTGTTGTGCCTCATCCGGGTTTGACTTTGAACGAAGCTGAAGAAAAGAAATATCCTGTTAATTTAGCCTTGGTGTTGAATCATGCTTAGCCATCTAAAGTTTCGTCATTTTGGATTAGCTGTCAAAGACCCCTCTCAAGCCAAGGTTATGCTTGAAACTTTAGGGTATAGTATCGGCCCGGACGTGAAGGATGATGCTCAGGGGGTGTTTGTTTGTGAAGCCAATCATAAAGAGCACCCGCGAGTGGAAATGATTTGGCCACTTTCAAAGCCTTCACCCATTGACGAAGTCCTTAAAAAGGGTAATGGAAATATTTATCATACCTGCTGGGAGACTTCTAGTCTTGCAGACGTATTGAAAGAACTCGAAGAGAAAGAGATTGCGTTTAAAGAAGTGAGTTCACCAGAAAGCGCACCGCTTTTTTCAGGAAAAAAGGTCTCTTTTTATTATATTCAAGGATTTGGTTTGATAGAAATTCTTGAATCTTAGCTCTTGGACAATTCTTTAATCAGCTTAATTAGCTCACCAACATTATTTAAGCTTGCGGCTTTGATTGGTGGGATCTTGATATTAAAGGTTTCTTCAACCTTAATAATCATATCTATGTGTGATAGTGAATCCCAGGCGTCTACCATTTCTGCTGTAAGAGAATCTGAAATTTCAATAGATTCTTCCATGAAGATATCTTCAAATATATTTTTCAATTGATCTTTAACTTTTTGTTCGTCCATTTCTAGATCCTCTCGATGAAGGTTTTGAGGGGGAGGTGAGAATCAACGGTTTTGCTCCAAGTCTCAGAGATTTCCGACTTTTTGTCGCTTGTAAAGCCCATGTCATTGTAAAGAGTTTCTACAAGAACGTTCTTTTTCGTAAAAATCCGCTCTCCAATAACCTTTGTTGCTTTTCTCTCATTCGCAATTTCAAAAATGCGGTTAAATATTAAATTTTCCACTGTTCTTTTTAAAACTCTGCAACTCATGACGAGTTCATCAACAAAGATATGGTCCTCGTATATGGATAAAAAACAGCAGCTAATTATCCCCAAATTTCCGTACTTATCTTCAAGGCTTATGCAAAACGTTTCTTTGTCGTCGTTGTTTATGTATTTTCCACACTGGAGTTCGTCGATTCTTTGGGTTCTCAAATTAAACTGGTTGCTTCTCTGAGAAAGTTGAACACAACGAGCCTTGGTTGAATCATCAATTGGTTTTAAGAGAGCTTTCATTTCGAGCTGAGATAAATAGCTCTCTAAATTAACTGCTTTTTTTTCGAGCGCAGACCTTTTGGGGGAAGAGTAGTAAAACTCCGATCTATTTTTGTCTTCATCGGAGAAGTTTGTCGTTTCAAAAAGGTTTAGCCTCGATATGGTCTCTACAAACTGTGTCGGATCATCAGGTATTTCAGGTACGGAGACTTCGGGTAAATGGTCTCTTACTAGTCCTCTTTCGAATGGGTTGTCATCTATAAAAACCAATGAATCTAGGCCTATGTTTAACTCGCTTGCGATTTCCTGTATATTAGTGGCCTTATCCTCCCAGTTCGCCCTAATGACTGCGAAGTCACTTTTTCGAAGATGCATCCGAGGGTGATTTTCGATGATATCCAGCGCGACATCTTCATAATTTTTGCTAGCAATCGCAAGTACAATTCCGCGCTCTTTGAGGCGGCCAAGAAACTTTTGAAAGCTCAGGAAGGCCTCACCTTCGAGGCCTTCACCAATTTTGATTCCATCAATACCGTCATCGCCCGCAACTCCACCCCAAAGAGTATTGTCTAAGTCTAAAACCAAGCACTTTTTGATGTTGCCAGCTAGAGCTCTATTGATGGAAAGTATGTCATCACAAATTAGTGGAAAGAATTTAGGGTGGCACGGAAATTTGCCCTGTAGCCATAGACCAGTATCGAGCCATTCTTTTGTGCCATAAAACCTAGCGTGGCGAATTTGGTCTACGAGATAAATGCCGTCTTTACTAGCTACTAATTTAGTAATTTCACTGTTTATTTTATCGAACTGAAAACTTACACTTTGTTCGCTAATTGAGTCGTAATTTCCAAATAAATTGTATTCGGGATTTGGAATATTTGTGACTAAGACTTTAATCCCTTTGTCCGTAAATTTAGAGGAGTAATTTGTGATCTCTTCGATAAACATTTCTGCCATCGTTTTTAAGTTTGTC
>CAZFYV010000235.1:0-6325 GCA_964523195.1 uncultured Pseudobdellovibrionaceae bacterium | reverse complement strand
AAGAGCTTAACTTTTGAAACTGTTCAATATCTTGACTCTTACTCACCTTCTTAGTGTGAAGCTATCAATCTTCATAATGAACAAAGTAAAGGAGAACTGGACATGAGTCAGATTTCAGATTTATCTGATTAGTTCTGACGCAAATAAGACCGTATATTTACTTTCCAGATGTAAACCCTTTATCCAGTTTAAATATCCCACATTAAGATTTTTCTAAAAAAAATACGCTGAATTCAAAGGCACTTGCAGATGAGCTGTTTCAGACTAAGACAAACTCAAAAACTGGCAACTTCTATGCATTATCTCACCGTGGGGGCGTTACTTTAGGAGATCTAGAGTGACTGAAAAGCTATTGGGTTTAGCAATAGGGTTGTGCCTCTGCTACATTTCTTATCAAGTCGTTTTTAAATACCAAGATTCTATTTCTGATTCTCAAGAAACAAATATTGAGCAGCTCAGTCCTTTGGACATGGAGAACACTGAATCATCCCAGAGCCAAATTGAAAAAGATGTATTTGTACTCGACTCACAAGAAGAACCTAACGAAAAAGGCGACACCTTGTCTGTAAGCCTCTCCTCAACCGAAGGTCAAGAAGCTCCGTCAGTAACAACTGAAAACAGTATAGATCAAAGTAAAACCAAGGCTCTAGAGGCTGCGATTAATGATCTCGCTGTCGAGGAGTTCGATAGTATCGAACACTACGACGCTTTGATTTCGGCTCTTCGAGATGGAGCCATTCAAGTTCACGAAATAGACCAAGCTAAAGAATATATTGGCCTCTACCTTTCAGAGGTCGAAGCTGAATTAACAGAAGTTTTAGACGAATACTAGAATTCATTCATTATCATATAGGGGGATAGATGAATATCATGTTCAAGCTGAAAAACTGGGTTGTTATCGCGCTCATGCTGCCGCTGATCTCAGCCTGTGGAGAATTCCAAACAAAAGATGAAGGAAGCGAAAAACTCTCTTCTATGAACACAAACCTTACAGTAGATGCACAGATGCTCGCGGTTCCTGCAGTTAGCTGTAGCGGAAAGTTTAACTCACTACAGGCAAAACTGACAAGAGCTATGAAAGATCGAACAGATAAAACTACAATCACCTTAGATCGCCAGGCGGCTATCGCATTTGATAGATTTGCTCATGGTGCTAACTCAAGAAGTAGAGAGAATCCGCAGTATTACAAAAATGCGATAAACTCCATCGGTGAGGCAAATACAAGAAGACTTCTTGTCGACTTAATAGATCGACATTTTAAAAGTGCACACGTAAGAGGCACGAATCTAAACACGCGAATCAAAAGACTTCTCCCTTTGACAGGACTAAGTTATCAGCAACTTAATGATAGGTATATTGGCTACAATGAAAGATTGAGAGCCGCTAAAAAGTCAGGCAACCAAGCAAGTATCCAAGAAGCTCAAAGAGAGATCAATCAATTCAGAGGAGACCTTCGCAAAACGATTTCAGAACATGCCGTAGCTAGAGCTTTACATGGTCATCTGAGCATGAATTCTGTGTTAACAGAGTTTTGGTTCAACCACTTTAACCTAGATGCTCAAAAATCATTTAGGCACGCATTGGACTATGAACATCAGCTCTCAAGAAGAGTTTGTGGAACTTTTTTAGATCTTTTAACGACCAGTGCCTCACATCCAGCTATGCTCCAATACCTAGACAATTTTAAAAGCGTTAAACCTGGTTTAAATCGTCCTGGGTTTGGTACGGGTATCAACGAGAACTATGGTCGAGAACTACTTGAACTCTATACTTTCGGTATCGGCCCAAAAACGAGTGCTGAACCTGGAAGCCCTTACAGTCAATCAGATGTTACCAAAACTGCTCGTCTACTTACAGGCTGGTCATTTAAAGCCACCAAGGGATCAAAACCGAAATTTGTATTCAACTCCTTTGCACATGACACTGGCAGACCTAAAATCATGGGGCAAACTTTTCCTGCTGGAGTTAATGGAGGAAAAGAGCTTCTCAAATTTCTCGCACGACATAACAAAACAAAACAAAATGTTTGCAAGAAACTTACTGTGGAACTTGCAGGAGAAAAAGCTCCAAGCAGTTTAATAAACGCCTGTAAGCAGGCCTGGGGCACCTACGGTAATTTGCCAGCCATGTATGAAGCCATTGTTACTTCCAACTACTACTGGAGCTGGAGTAACTACAAAAAGAGCATGAAAAACCCTCTTGAGCTAGTCGCCAGTGCCAGTCGAGCGATGGGATACAATATCTGGAGAATTGAATCTCGTGAAGACTTAAAAATTATGAGTCAGGCTGCACAGAAGCTCGGCGTACTACCAAGAATGGTTCCACCTCCAACAGGCTACCCCGTTTACGACAGAGTTTGGGCAAACCCCAACTATATGACGGAAGCCATAAACTATGCTGCAAAGGTGGGAACAACCAACCTACCCTATTACAATGAAGTTACTGGAAGAAATATGTATGGGCTAGCAGCCGAGCGAGAAATCGCAAGGGTTGCCAGCACCAATCCTAGTTTAGCCGTCACTCGAGTTGTACGAGACCAACTCAAACTTCATCCACAATACTTCTGGACGAATCATGGTCGCAACCAACTCAATCTGAGCGCCCAGGATCCCGACTATGACAAAATCGATAAAATCAGTGTTCCAGGTCGAACTATTAACACTCTAATCCTCGGTAGCCGAGAGTTCTTGTTGAAGTAAAAAGGGGGAAACTATGAAACGTAGAGAATTTATTAAAAGAATCGGATTTGGAATACTTGGACAAGCCGCTTTAGCTTCAGCACCTGGACTCCTTTTACCGGAAGATCTTTTCGCAAAAACATCTAATAAGCTATTTATTAAAGTCTTTCTTCGTGGAGGCATGGATGGACTTAGCTTTTTAGTCCCTAAATCTAATACTCAATACAACCTGTATGCAAAAGATCGACCTAATCTCAAAATTCCCAAGAGCCAACTTCTCGGACTCAAAGACAATGCAAACTGGGGACTTCACCCGGAAGCTACTAAATTTAGAAGTCTCTTTAATAACAATCAAGGAATTCTGTTCCATGGTGCAGGATCAACGAACAACACACGGTCTCATTTCACTCAAATGGATATTATTGAAGGTGGAAATAATGCACTTATTAAATCAAGTGGATACATCTTCGATGCCCTCGGCAATGGTGCTGGAAAACTCGATATGGTTTCGATGGGCACGAAAGTGGCGGCCAGCATGCGTGGAGTTGGATCAAAAGCTATGTCTATGAGTAGACCCGAAAGTTTTAGTAAAGTTGTCGGAGTTTTTAAAGATTACAGAATTGAAACCAATAAAGCTGATCGACTAAAAGGAATGGCAGTAGACAAAAATGGTGGATGTGGTGAATTTGCTTCAGGATATATGCGCCGAATGTATTGCGATACCGCTGTTCAAACAACATCTGCTCTGAATGATGTAGAATCAAACCTCAGTTCTATTAAAAATTCTCAAATAGACAGTAACTACGGGGGATCAAAATTTGGTAGTGATTTTAAAGAAGCAATACGCTTAGCGAGCTCCAATGTAAATGTCAAAACTATCAATATAGATATGGGCGGCTGGGACACCCACAACGACGAGGGAGTCCTCAACGGTCAATTTAACAATCAAATTAAGACCCTTAATCAAGTGATTTCGGCGGCAACGGATGACCTAAAGTCCATTGGTATGTGGAACAATACGGTTATTTTAATCATGAGTGAATTTGGCCGAACAATCGCTCAAAACGGTACTTTTGGAACCGATCACGGTCGCGGAGGAGCCATGATACTCCTAGGTGGAAACTTGAGAAATCCAGGTCGAGTGATCGCACCTGATTTCGACCTTGCCAGAAAAGATATCCGAGATGTTCGAGTCACTGTAGATTATAGGAAAGTCGTAAGCGAGGTCCTAAGGGATCATATAGGCATCTCTCAAAATCGACTGGAAAATGTAGCCTTTCGCAATAATTCATCGAAATTCACTATGAACGGACTCTACAACGTTGTTTAACTTAAAATAAGAAGCAAAAAAGGGTGGAAGATTATTCCACCCTTTTATTTTTGGTTATTAAACCTGTGCCTTGATCTACAGATCTTCGTATCGAATAACTACTGCATCCTTATTTCTTTCAGATGTGGACTCATAAATATTACCATTAATCTCAGCGCGACCAAATATTCTTACATTTATGGACAAGTGACCACTACTGTAATCTAAGACACCAGCTGCTCCACTCCCATATTTTTGATTAATTGTTTCTCCTTTTAAGAGTTGACCTTTATCTGAAATATTAACCCAATGGGCTGATTGAAGAAGCACCAATGGAAAAATGGAAGCTAGTTTATTTTGATTTTGATCGAAAAGACTATAATCATCACCTATGTGAAATCCAGAGAGAAATACACTCCCACTTGGGGTAACGACTAGCTCTCCACCATCTTCATCACTGGCATTACCTAAAGTTCGAATCCATTTTCTTCGACCATCTTTTCCAATTTTAACCAAAAAAGTATCCGATTCGCCTTGCGTATCGATCTCCCAACCTTTTATTTTTGTTGAACCAGTGAAAAAACCTGAAAAGTACAAACCACCTTCGTAACCCCCAGCAGCTCTCACATTGGATCCACCTTCACTATCAACCAAACCAGAGTCAATAAGATTGCCTTCACTATCTAATAGTGCAAAAGCGCCTCGACTTTCTCGCGTTGGATTTTCCAGTTCATATAATTGATCTTCAAAGCCGATACCACCCCAATACTCAAATCCGATGAGTATTCGAGTTGAATTATATCCAATTCCAACTGCTCTTATGCGCTCTCTATTACTACTATTTGTTTTAAAGAACCACTGAGCTTCACCAGCTTGATTAATTTTGATAAGGTACGAGGCGACTTCTCCCCCTTTAGCGATTCTAAATCTATTTTTAATAGTCAATCCTACATTTGACATAAAAGTGGCATAGATATTTCCATGCTCGTCGGCCTTAACTTCATTTCCTCCACCGGATCCAAAGCTGATATCCCAAATTTTTCTCCCAGTTTTGGCTTTGATCTTTAAAGTTCTCGTATTGTAGGCTTCATTACCACCATCGACTTTGGCACCGATTCCTTGCTCACCATTGATGACAACATGTCCAACATTATCAAGCGTAATATCGTACAAAGCTTCGTCATCTTCAGTTCCGAAATTTTTAAACCAAAGCTCTTTACCTGATTTATCTATTTTGTATACAACGATGTCTCTGTAACCTTTTGATTTTCGCTCTCGGCCGTTTATCATCATAGTTCCCACAAGATCGATTCCCACATAAGTATTCCCATCTTGATCTACGGCGACACCGTCCACATCGTCTTTATTATCGGGACCAGAAGTGAGACTTTGAGCATATGATAAACTGGGGCCACTGTTTAGATCTAAGAAAAAACTAAGCATCGTCGAATTGTGTTTTCCTTCAAAACCATGCTCTCCATTTTCGTTTTCGTAGTACTCGCTTCGAACACCTTTATTACTTAGAATACTAAAGTGCTCCGGAGCTTTTTCAAGCTGACTTGGAGAATCATTTTCTCCGATAATAAATACAGTAGGAGTTACGTAGTCTGACAGGGTAATGATCTGATATAAACCTGAAGCGCTAACTAGTGATACCCCATCCATTTCAAGAGAGTAAGCAGCGAGACTTGCAAACCCACCACCTTGTGAAGTTCCTGACGCATAAACTTTAGCATTAAATGGAATTTCTCCTGAGAAAATAAGCTCATGATAAATCGACCAAATTTGTTCTAGATCTTTATTTTCACTATGATCTGGATTCGTATCCCATTTTTTGACGATACGATCTTTACTTTCAGGAACCACAATATAGAAACCTAATAGTATCGCCTGGGCGATCAAGTCTTGAACCTCAGGCTTTTTATAGTGATCTGAACTTCCGCCTGAGCCGTGAAACAAAAAGAGCAGCTTGTCAGCATTTGCGGTTCTAAAGTATTTGGTCTTACCAAAGGCGTCTTCTCCGAAGCCGCCAACGATACCAAAAAACACAAAAATATAAATTAAAGTAAATAGAAAATAGCTACGCTTACCTTTTTCCATCTTAACCCCCAATTAAAAAGATGAATCACTGATATACGTGCTACACCCCTGAAACCCGAGAGATGGGAAAAAGTTGCTAACTCTTTTTTATTCTCATGTTGAGACGCTATCAGCCTCTCAAACCCTTGCCACACCTATACAACTGGTAAAAGCGTGATATTAAATCGTCCGTTTTTGGATGGTCCAAAATACTCAATATTTTGAGTTGGTCGAAAATCTACCACGACTTTCTGCTGA